>NZ_BAAALF010000001.1:176726-186620 GCF_039528135.1 Kitasatospora nipponensis
CGGGGTGCGACGGGTAGCCGGCGCTGCCCCGGCAGGTTCACCCGCGCGGGTGATGTGTCCGGCCGTGTCGGCGGGGCGTGTCCTGCGAATCGGTCGTTCCATCCGCCGACAACGACCGAACGCGTCGAGCATTCACGATTGCACGACACAAGGCGTCGTCAAATCCCGGGAATTCCAGCATTTCCAAGCCCTGAATGTCGCTTCACATCACCCCCGGGTCGAGCTAACTTGTAAATGGCCCGGAAAAACCGGGCGGCGGGATTCCCGCCGAAACCACTCCGTGAATTCGCGTGACGGGTGAACTCTGCCCGAATCGCGGCAAGGGAAAGGAAATTAGGAATGGCAATCAGTGACTCCGCGAGTATGGTCGCCGCCCAGCTGCACGACCAAGGCCCGGCAGCCGTGGCCCCGCCCGCCCCGGGGGCCACGGCCGCGCCGAACCCCGCCCCCACTGTGACCCCGGCGCCCGTCCCGCCGGTGGGCCCGGTCGCCCGGCCGGAGTGGCAGGAGGTGCGGGTCAGTCCGCGCTACCTGGCCGGCGCCGGCTACAACTCGGACGCCGCGATGGACCCGCTGACCGGTGGAGCCGGTTGGCACGCTTGGAGCGACGAGCTCGCCAACCACCACCTCACCAGCCCCTGCGGGCGCGCCTACCTCGGGTTCCTGCCGGAGGACCACCCGGAGCCGGTCGGGCTGTGGAAGGCATGGGCGCGCCCGCACCACCACGGGCCGCGCACCTGGCTGGCCGCGTTCTCGGACGAGGTGCCCTACGAGTTCATCGCCGCCTTCACCACCGACTGGGCCGAGGGATACCGCTCGGACGACCCGACCTTCGCCCAGCCCGACAGCGGCCACCGCGACGGCGTCGAGAAGGTGCTGACGGTCCTCCAGCTGGCCGGGTGGGACCGGGACCCGAGTACCGGACGGGGTCGGAGCCTGGAGCGGTGGACGGCACCGGACGGCCGGGCCGGCGTGGAGGTGCGGATCAACGCGCGGGGCAGCGCCGCGAGCGAGTCGTGCAGGGAGAGCCCCGCTGGACGATCTGGGGTGCCCCGGCGCCCTACCGCCGCCCGCTGTGGGACGCGGTCTTCAGCACGGGCACCCCGACCGGCCTGATCGCCGCGTTCTGCCGGGCGCTGACCGACCCGGACCCGCTGGTGCGCGAGGAGCACCAGATCCCGTGGGCCTGCCGCGCCACGGTCATCCGCGGCTGACGCCGGGTCGGGTGGTGCCGTCCCCGCGCCAATCGGGGGCGGCACCGCTGCCCAGCATCCCATCCCGCCGACTCGACTCGAAAGCTGGAGGCCCTGCCGTGAGCACCCGTTCGATCATTGCCCGGCCCACGCCCAGCGGTTTCGCCGGACGCTACGTCCACCGCGAAGGCGCCCCCACCCACCGGATCCCGGCCCTGTTGACCGCCGTGCGCGGTCACTTCGGCGGCGACATCCAGGCCGCCGCCCGGTTCTACCTCGACGACCACCCCGCCGGCTGGGAGCGCCTGGGCACCGACTTCCGCGCGATGCCGGGCTCGATCGGACCTGGCGTGGACCAGGACGCCGGCCACAACCGGTGCTTCTGTCACGGGACTCGGAGCGAGGATGCCTGCCTGATCACCCAGGACACCGTGGACCCGCTGTGGCACGAGTGGATCTACCTCCTGCGCCACGAGGGCCTGCAGGTCATCCGCACCGACTGGAGGAAGTGCACCCAGGCCGACTGGGCGAGCCACCTCCTGCCCTGGAGTACCGACCCGAACGCCCCGCTGCCCGCCACGGCGGCGCTGACCGAGCTCTGACCCAACCCCAGCCCGAACAACCAGGTGGCCGGGCACCGGCCCGGCCACCCCAGCCCCGAAGGGAACCCAGCACCATGACCGCCCATCCCGCTCCGATCGCCACCCGGGCCCGGCAGGCCGCCGACCACTTGCGCGCGATCGTCGCCCAGGACCCCGACCCGCGCTGGCGCGTCAGGGAGCAGGCCCTGGCCCACCTGCGGCTGGCCGCCCTGCTCGGCATTGCGCCCACGGACGTCATCACCACCGACGACGAGTTGCGGGCCACCCGCAAGCACGACGCGCTGATCCTCACCGTCACCGACCCCGCCGACCCGGCGGCCGTCTACCGGTTCTCCCTGATCGACCCCCGCTACGACGACGAGCCGTTCCGCCTCCTGGGCCAGTGCCCCGGCTGCCGAGGTGAGGCGGCGTACCGCGAGATCCGGACCCTGGCCGACCTCGCCGCCGCCGAGTGGGTTCCGCGGACCTCCGACGACGGTTCCCTGCCGGAGGTCCTGCGCGCCGCGTCCCGCGCCTCGGTCTTCCTCACCGACCCGGGCCACTGCGGCGGCTGCCCGTACACCAGCTGACCAGGGAATCCGACCCACCCACCCGCCGCCCGGCCGCACCGCCGGCGGGCGGCGCAGAGAAAGGCACAACCCGCCATGAACGACCGCCACCTGACCGTCGCCGACCTCATCACCACCCTCACCGCCCACGACCCGCTCGCTCCGGTGCGCCTGGCGCTGTCCCCCGAGTGGCCCTTCGAGCACTACGTCGGCGCCATCACCGCCACGCCCCACATCCCGCCCACCCCCGACCACACCGAGACCCCGCAGCGTGAGCAGCGCGGCGCGGTGTGGATCGGCGACGGCGGCCAGATCGGCTACCTCCCGGCCGAGGCCTGGGTCGAGCTCCACCGCGACCCCGACGACTGCCGGCCCGGCGCCGCCTGACCAGACCACCTCCGCACGGCTGACCGCCAATGTCCGCCGCACGGAACCGAACTGGGCCGGGGCACCCCACACCCCGGCCCACTCACCCCGAGACCGCACCCGACACACCACCGGGAGAACCACCATGCGCACCCCGCAGCGCCCCTCCGGGCAGCCGATCACCCCTCGCGCTCTCGCCGCGACCATCCTCGCCACCGCGACCGCCGCCGCCCTCACCACCAGCGACCGCCTCGCCGCCGCCCACACCGCCATCCACCAGACCACCCCGCCCGGCCCCGTGGCGCCCGGCCACGCCGACCTCGCCCGCCGCGAGGCCGCCTACCGACTCGCGGACGCCGCCCACCTCGAGCCCCGCGGCCTGCTCACCCCCAACCTCGCCCAGGCCCTCGACAACCGCGACCGCGCCTGGCCCCGCCCGATCCGCCGCACCGCGCTGCTGACCGCCACCGCCCACCTGCCCGCTACCCCCATCCCCACCCCGGATCACCCCGTGCCCACCCGAACCCCGGTTCCCACGCCGGACACCACCCACCTCGCCCACCTCCTCCACACCACCGCCCGCCGTACGGCCGCCCAGCTGCGCACCACCATTCGCCCCCGGACGTTGACCCAACTCCTCGCCACCACGGCCCGGGACGCTGCCAACCTCCTGCCCGACGGCTACGGCCTGCTCCTGGAGTGCGAACTGACGCTGCGCCTGGCCCGCGTACTGGGACTCCCCACTCCCGGCGCTCTCGCCCCCGGCCTCGGACCCACCTTGGCCCTGGCCACCCGTAACACCACCCGCACCGAACTGGCCGACCTCCTCCTGACGGCGGTCCGCCCCGCCCCGGCTCGCCCGGCGGTCGCCGCCGGCAGCTCCGAGCGCGTCCCCCGCCAGCGCGCCCGCGCGGGTACCTGCTCGTGCCCGTGCGCCACCGGCGGGTTCTGCGGTGGCTGCGGCCACGCGGGCTGCGGCGGCCGCTGACCCCCGACGTCTCTCCCGGGGCCGCCCGCCGGCGGCCCCGGAACCCCGACCGATCCACCTCATTCCAAGGAGACCGACCATGTCCTCGACCATCACCACCACCGTCCCTACCCAGACCACCGAGCCGGTCACCGCGCTGACCGGCACCACCGCCGCCGTCTACACCGAACTCTGCGGCCAGGACGGCATCAGCGCCGCCGCCCTGGCCCTGGCCGCCCATGTGAGTCCCTCCGCCGCACGCAAGGCCCTCGTCGCCCTCGAACAGCGCGGCCTCGCCCGCCGCACCCCCGGCGGCAACGACCGCACCCGCCGCCTCCCCGACCTCTGGAGCCCCGCCACCCCCGGTGACAATTCGAACGCCGGCCAGGCTGGCGCGCACGCCGAGGCGGCCCTGCCCTCCATCGAGGAGACCGATCTGCCCTGTGACGCCCAGCACTCGACGCACCTCGGCAACGTCGAGGGCGACGGCCAGCAGGGTGGCCCCCTGGACGATGGACTGCAGGCGGCCGACAGTGTGGAACCGACCTCGTCCCCGATCGAGGAGCAGGAGGCTTTGAGGAACGACTGCATGCCTGGCGCCGGCAGTGACGAGGCCGACCCGGCCGGGGGTGGTGGAGCCGAGCCGGCTACTGCCCTCACCGCGCTGGAGCGTCATCTGGCCGGTGCAGCCGAGGGCCTGTCAGCCGGGGCTGGCGCTGCGGAGGGGGGACCTGGTGACGCCCCATCCGCCAACACTGAAGCTGTAGCAGCCACCACGAGGCCCGCTGACACCGTCGAGCACGTCTGCTGCTGCCCGACCTGCGGCTACACGATGCGGCGCCCGGCCCGAAAGCGCCCCGCCGCCGTCACCGGTGCCGGCCCCAGGCTGGCGCCCGGCCAGTTGCACCAGATGGTGCTCGCTCACCTGCGTGCCAACCCCGAGCACGACTGGACGCCGACCAAGCTCTCCCAGGCACTCGGCCGCTCCTCGGGAGCGACCGCCAACGCCCTGGACACCATGGTCGCCCGAGGCGAGGCGGTCATGACCAGCGCAAAGCCTCGCCGCTACCAGGCCGCCGTCACCGCGCCAGCCGGAGGCTGAGTCCCGCTGAGGCCGCCTCAGGGTTGGCCTCCTGGGGGCGGCCCTTACCCGCTGAATCCAGAGCGACGTTGGCACGCCGACGACCGGTTGACCTGTGGTTTGACGAATCGCCGGCACTTGTCGGTGGTGACCGCTACGGTCGGCTCCCGTGTGGCGATAGTTCGCCGGGAAGACCGAAGGCGCTGTCCGTGAAGGCCATTTACGGACAGCGAGACCAGCGCGGCACTGCCGTGGCTGCCTAACCTCCGCGTCATTTCGAGCGCGCTCCGTCCGGTGGGCTCCGAGCAGATCTCGGGCCGCACGGCCGGGAACGCCTGGGTTTGGATCTCGTGTCTCTGCCCGTGCGTTGATCGCACGCCTCATCGGCGTGCTGGACTTCTGCACGCCGCTACCACGGGAGAGCACAGATGGACAGCAGCGCATCCCTCTCGGCGGACGACCATCCGGACCCGGCTGTCAACGGTCATGATCCCGAATTGAAGGCCCGAGCGGAGCAGATCGCCAATCTGACCTGGCGTCAACACCAGGCGATCCGTGTGGCGCTCATTGCGATCGGCCTGCCGAAGGAGGTTGCATCGAACACGGCCTGGCTGGCCGCCGACCCGCAGCACATGCTCGACCAGCTCAAGCGCCCCCGCCGCGAGGTACTGGCCGTTGGCGTGACCGGCGTGACCGTGCAGACGGACACCCTCATCGCACCGCTGCTCAGGGCCGCCGAGAATGTCCGGATGTCCGACAAGCGATACGAGGGGACGTTCTCGCTGCCGCGCTACGGCACGGCTAACCGGAACGCGGCTTGCGTCCTCGACCTTCGGCACTACGGCGACCACCAGGCCGGTCTGGCCCAGTTGGAGGCGGGGATCGGCGAGATCGACGCCGTGATCGACGCGAACAACAAGTACGGCGCCGACATCGCGGAGAACGGCGTACGAGTCGGCGGCATCCTGTTCCCGCTCCTGGTCGACCTCACCGACAAGCACCTGCTCGGCGGCTGGGAGACCGCTGACTGCTACGGCCGCACCTACTTCGTGCAGCAGTCCGAGAACATTGAGCTGCGTGGTCTCCTTGATCAGCTGTGGGACATCCCCACCACGCGCCAGGAGTTCAACGCCCACCCTATGCAGGCGCGCCGCGCCCGTCTGCTTTCGGTGGCTGGCAAGGTCACCAACGGGACGCCTGTCACCGCCGCAGAACGCAGCATGTTGATCCGGGCAGTCATGCCCTCCACCAAGATGGTGCTGGCGGTCGAAGGCGCGCCCATGGCGGAGGCCCGGCGCCGAATCGTTGCCCAGCAGCACCTCGACCGCCCGACGCCTTTCTCGTCCGATACGCAGTGGCAGACCAGGGCCGAGGCCGTACTGGAAGCGCTGGAGCAGAAGGAACGGCTGGTGGCCCCGCCCGACGCCAACCAGGCTCAGGTTCGACTGTGGCTGGACGCCCCGGCCAAGGCGGTGGACGGCGTAACGCTCTATCCCGATGACATCGCCGTGCTTGCGGCAGCGACTCTTCTGCCCGCCACGGACACCGCGCAGAACCGGGCGATCACGACCGCCCTCCGGACCCGCGGCGTCATGGGTACGGAGCGCAAGGAAGCCCGCTCCATGGTCGCCGCTCACGTGATCGCTCGAGCCATCCCGGCGAAGTATCCGCGCGACGGCCGCCGGTCTGCCTTGGAACGTGTGCTGCGCTTGGGGGACCTTCGAGGCATTGTGGTGGACACCCGCCCGATTGCAGACATTCTCGCGGACGCCCGGTGCGAGCTGGACAAGGCAGGGACAACGAAGTCGGAGGGCGAGCCCGCCATGGTGGGCTCGGCCACGAAGCAGATCCTCATGCGGGCTGGCTTCTACCTCACGTGCGGAGTCGGGGAGAGCACCTTCCTGGAGCGCAGCGCGTACGGTGCCGTCAAGGGTAAGGCCCAGGAGCCGGGCGAGTTGTTGCGCAAGCTCGCCAAGACCAAGGAAGGGCTGGAGCAGCTGGCGCAGGCCATCTTCGATGGCCGCAGGCAGTACCACATCCGTCTGGTGGAGAAGGGCCAGCTGGCGGTGGACACACCAAGCCCTGCCGATGAAAGCGGCCGCATGACCCCGGCGGAGCTGCGCGACCTGGCGCTCGCAATGAACAGCAGCAAGCTGGGCGAAGGCAACGGGAAGGGCGAGCAGCCCAAGGCGGCAGCGGTCCAGGTCCGGGAAGACACGGACGACCTGCGGAGCGTGGTCGGATCCGTCGAGGAGACCGTCCGCGTCATGCGCGGCCGGAAGGACTCCATCGCACCCGAACCTCACGTGGACGAACACGGATGGATGGACCCATTGGCCACCACCGCGCCTGAGAGTGGCATCGTGTACCGCCTTCGGCAGGTGGCCGACGATCTCCATGGCTGGAGTCTTCTGCACAAGAAGCTCAACGGCAGCGGGCCGACCTCCGAGGTTGCCGGGTGAGGCCGCCCGTTCGTCTGACCCGTGATGTCGCCGACCACCTGGACGCGCTGATGGGCATCGAGGCACCGGGCGACGACCGTGCGGTGGTGGGTGTCGTCCGAGGATGGTCACAGCCACTCATCGTGCCGGTCAGTGAAGTCCTCGGCGGCAGCTGCTGGTCTGACGTACGCACCGGCGTGTACGTGCCTTGTGGGGATGGAGCGGTAGCCAACTACGTCGGTAGTGTCCGCCGCGCCACCGCCGCCCTCGCGGCCCGCCTCCGGGAGCACTTCCGGGAGGTCCCCGACCGGCGGGAACGCTGGACGCACGTTGCGCTCGTCAGGCTGCCTGACAGGCTCAGCACTGAGGCGGTGCTTCGATGCGAAGGCCGGGCTGGGCGGGCGCTCGACCCGCTGGACAACATCCGGCTGCCCGCCGTCCCCGGGCGCCCGGCCTGGGTGCCCCGCCCGCGGGCGGCATAACCAGCGCGCCGACCGTTGGGGGTCCTGCAGATACGAGGTATTGGCGTGGTGGCTCGACCAGCGGTGAGGAGGGGTAGCGCGCGAGCCGAGCGCACGATGCTCGCTGGCTCGCGCGTCCGACGCGAACACTCGTGCTCGTCATCCTTCACCCTCGGGCACCGGCCTGCGTCGTCAGACAGCTGGCGGTACGTCAACCCTGCGAAAAAATAGAACACTTAACGTCTTGTGTCGTACCCGGGGCGCCCGCTGCGGGCTCGCCGCCATCGACGGTTAAGCGTTTTTCGGTTCGCTGCCCTCTATCTGACGGAACCTCTTCCAACGAGGGGTGCCGGAGGGAGAGACTGTGTCGACGTGGTGGGACTGGGTGGCTGTCAGCATCGGGGGCTCGGGGGCCGGTGCGGTCGTCCGGGCACTGGCGTACCGGATGCGTGAAAGGGGACGCAGCCAGGCAATCACCTCGGTCATGCGGGAGATGCCGATCGGCGGTGGACGGGTAGAAGCCCGAGATCGGGGCGAGGTCTCATGGGTGGTGGACGTGCGCGACAACGGTGAGGACGGGTGACTGCGAAGGAGGAAGCAGAGGCGGTCTTCGACCGGCTCTGCCGAACGACGTATCGGCGTCTACTGGCCAAGGCCGTCCTGGTGACAGGGGGACAGGTGGCGTCGGCCCAGGACGCCGTCCAGGAGAGCTTCGTCAAGTGCTGGCAACGGATGACCAGCACGGGGCAGGAGCCTGTCGCCAACTGGAATGCCTGGTTGGCGAGAGTGGTTGTCCATGATGCTCTCGCCCAGATCGGACCGGCGCGGACCGCTGTAGTGGAAGGGTGGGAAGGGTTGGACGCCGCAGCCCTGGGCCCCGATCACGCGACCAGCTTCGTCCTCAAGGAGGCCTTCCGTACCGTGTGCAAGGAGGTCCGGTATCTTCCACCGCAACGCCGACGCTGCTTGGTGTTCCATTGCCTGGGGGGTTTCAGTATCCGCGAGATCGCTGGTCAACTGGGGCTCACCGAATCCGCAGTTCGCAGCCACATCACCCTTGCCCGGCGGGATCTGCGGCCGGTATGGGTGGACCTGGTCAGGATGGAAGTCCTGGAAGACGGGGAATGGAGGGAATCGTGACCGACCCTGGACGCGGCATTCTCCCAGCCGACACTCACGACGAGGTTCATGCCGATCCGGCGCACGAACCGGTTACGGGCATGCTGCGGGCGACTGAGGACGCCATCTACGACGCGCTGGGCCCCTCCATCGACGTCGAGGCATCTCTCGCCGCGATCAAGGCCCGCATCGCCGCTGTCGAGGCGGCCGATCGCCCCGACGCGGAAGTCCCGGCCAGCCGCAGGCGCCTGGCACCGGCCAGGGTCGGAGGCGGCACAGCCGAAGGCCTGTCCGAGCGGTGGCCCTTGGTGCGAGACGACGGATACCTGCGCTTTCCCGCCACTCCATCGAGGACATTCCGCCCGTCTGCGGCATCCAATCTCGGGCACACCCCTGCCAGCGACTGGCAGCAGCTGCCGGCCGCCCACGGTGCGCCGCACGTGCTGAGCGCCTTCCGGCGCAGGTCCCGTGCCTCCTTCGACCTGCACTCCATCGCGGTGGAGCTGTGCGAGGTCCTGGTCCGTCATGTGGCCGACTTCGCCTGCGTCGACCTGCTGGACAGGCTGATCTCCGATGCCGCGCTGCCCGGCGAGCTGCCGGACAACCGCACCGAGCTGCGCCGGGTCGCTCGCGCCTTCAACCCGGCCTCCGGCCAGTGGGACCACGTCCTGGATGAGGGCGCGCTGCTCACCATGCCCGCCTCCACCCCGCCGGGCCTGGCCTTGCAGGAGAACAAGCCGGTCCTGGTCCCGACAATCAGCCCGGACGTGGCGGTGGAGTATGCCATCTCGATCGGCGGGCCGGAGCTGGTCCCGGTGGTCGCAGGGCGGTCCATGTTGGTGCTGCCGCTCTCCGTACGCGGCACCGTGCTGGGCATCCTCAAGCTGCTGCGGCTGCCCGATCGGCCGCCGTTCGAGGGCGACGATGTGGCCGAACTAGAAGAACTCGCCGCCTGGGCGGCGCTGTCGCTGGACAACGCGCGGCTTCACCGGGCCGAGTCCAAGGTCGCCACCACCCTGCAGCGCTCGATGATCCCGACCCGGCCGCCGCGGATCCCCGGGGTGCAGATCGCCCACCGCTACATGCCGGGCGACCGGCGGGCCGAGGTCGGCGGCG
>NZ_BAAALF010000002.1:0-33287 GCF_039528135.1 Kitasatospora nipponensis
CTGCTGCTGGCCGACGGCGGCGCGGTGCTGGCCGCCGCGATCGGCGGGGCGGCCTGGGCGCTGACCGGCGGCGGCAAGCCCGGCCCGCACCCCGGCCCGACCCCGCAGCCGACCGGCTCCGGCGGCTCGCCGTCCCCCGTGCCCTCCCCGACCGCAAGCCGCCCGCCGGGGGTGGCGCCGCAGCCGGTGTGGAGCCACCGGATGGAACACTCGGGCGTCGGTGGCACCACACCGCTCTGCGTGGGCGACGTGGTGCTGCTCTACGGCGTCGGCAACGTGGTCGCGGTGAACCTCCAGGACGGCGGCCCGCGCTGGTCCAAGCCCGAGGAGGGCGCGATCGGCGTGGGGGCGGCCGCCGGTTCGATCGCCTACGACGGCAACGACCTGGTCAGCGTCGACCCGTCCTCGGGCGGCGTGCGCTGGAAGTACACCCCCAGGACCGGCCCCGGGGTGCCCGCCCGGATCGACGCCTCCACGGTGCTGGCCGCCGACGAGCACGCCGTCTACGCCCTGTGCAGCTACCGGCCGCTGACCGCCGACGGTGAGCCCGATCTGGAGGCCAAGTCGACCCCGGGCATCTTCGCGCTCTCCCGCGCGGACGGTTCGGTGCTCTGGGACCAGCACCGCAAGGACGGCGCGGACACCAGCGGGGTGTCCGCGGTGCTCGCCGGCGACCTGCTGCTCTACACCGACTCGCAGCAGAACCTGGTGGCCCGCAGCACCGCCCACGGCGACCAGCGCTGGTTCGTGGACACCGACTCGCACGGCGTCTACCTGCCGGTCACCGACGGCGAGCGGCTCTACTGCTCCGCCGGCGGCGGCGGACTGCAGGCGATCACCCTGGCCACCACCAAGCAGGCCTGGGTGAAGTCGCGCCCGCCGGGCAGCAAGGACCTCTGGTACAGCGCGCCGACGGTCAGCGACGGCGTCGTCTACACGGTGCTGGGCGGCACCACGATGACCCAGTACGGCGCCACGCCCAGCGCCGGCCCCACGGTGATCGCCTACGCGGCGGGCGACGGCCAGGAGCTCTGGCGGCTCCCGCTGCCCAACGAGTGCTCGATGGACGCGAGCCCGATCGTGGTCCAGGACACGCTCTTCGTCTCCACCGACACCCAGGGCGTCTACGCGATCGACCTCAAGGCCCACAAGCTGCGCTGGATCTTCGTCAACGGCGTCTCCAGCGGCGTTCCGTGGCAGTTCGCCACCGACGGTCACCTGCTGATCGCAGCCCAGGACGACCGGGTCTACGCGCTGCCCCCGGTCTGAGCACCGCCCCCGGTCCGCCCCCGCTCCCCCGCTCCCCCGCAACCCCCCTGCCCCACCGCCCCCGGTCCGCCAACGCCCGCGCGGGGGCCCGTCCAGGTCCGGACCGGACCTGCCGCGGGCCACCCGTACGCGCGCGGCCGCCGCTCGTCAGACGTTGACGCCGAAGTCCTGCGCGATGCCGCGCAGCCCGGAGGCGTAACCCTGGCCGATGGCGCGGAACTTCCACTCGGCACCGTTGCGGTAGAGCTCGCCGAAGACCATCGCCGTCTCGGTGGAGGCGTCCTCGGTCAGGTCGTAGCGGGCGATCTCCTGGCCGCCGGCCTGGTTGACCACCCGGATGTAGGCGTTGCGGATCTGGCCGAAGTTCTGCAGCCGGGTCTCCGCGTCGTAGATCGAGACCGGGAAGACGATCTTCGACACGTCGGCCGGGACGGCGGCCAGGTTGACCTTGATCGTCTCGTCGTCGCCCTCGCCCTCACCGGTCAGGTTGTCCCCGGTGTGCTCGACCGAACCGTCGGGGCTGGTGAGGTTGTTGAAGAAGACGAAGTTCGCGTCCTTGGTCACCTTGCCCAGGTCGTTGCAGAGCAGCGCACTGGCGTCCAGGTCGAACTCCGCGCCGGTGGTGGTGCGCGCGTCCCAGCCCAGGGCGACCAGCACGGCCGTCAGGCCCGGGGCCTCCTTGGAGAGGGAGACGTTTCCGCCCTTGCTCAGGCTGACACCCACAGGATCCTCCATGATCAGGGAGGCGTCTGTCGGCGCCCCCGTGGTGCGGCCCGGGGCCCGTGGTACGGGTCCTCGGTCCTGCCAACAACCCGATCGTAGTGCCGGGTCCGCACCCGGTCACCGATACGGCCCGGCGTGGCTGGGGCAATCCCCGTCACACCGGGCCGCAGGGCCGGCCGCAGGGGCCGCTCAGAGCGCGCCGAGGACCGTCAGGTACTCCTGCTCGTCGCGGGCGTCCGGCAGGCCGTTGACGATCGACCAGCGCACCACACCGGACTTGTCGATCACGAAGGTGCCGCGCACCGCGCAGCCCTTCTCCGCGTCGAAGACGCCGTAGGCCTCGGCGAGCGCGCCGTGCGGCCAGAAGTCCGAGAGCAGCGGGTACTCCAGGCCCTCCTGGTCGGCGAAGACCCGCAGCGTGAACGGCGAGTCGACGGAGACCGCGAGCACCTGCACGTCGTCGTTCTGCAGGCGCGGCAGCTCCTTCTGGATCGCGCACACCTCGCCGGTGCAGACACCGGTGAAGGCGAACGGGTAGAAGACCAGGACGACGTTCTTCTCGCCCCGGTAGTCGGAGAGCCTGACCAGCTCGCCGTGCTGGTTCTTCAGCTCGAAGTCCGGAGCCTGGGTGCCGACCTCGATGGCCATGGTGACGACCTTTCTCAGCGGTGCGCACGGCGCAGCCCCACGCACACGGGTGACCTGGCCGGCGTCGCGGCCGACCGCGGCCACATCCTCGCATCTGATGAGCCCCGTTCGGCCGAACGAGTGAGGCGGAGGGCTCCCGCGGGCCGAGTTTCGCCCGGGGCGAACAGGCCGGCCGGCGGCTCGCACAGGCGGCGGCCGGATGCGGACGGGCCCTGCTGGAGGAAGCTCCAGCAGGGCCCGTCGGCCATGCCCGTACGCGTGCCCGGCGTACCCGGGAGGGGACCCGCGGCCCGGTCGGCGCGCGGCGGCTACCGCCGCCCCGCGGCGGCGGGCCCGCGGGGCGTCAGCGCCGGCCGGACTTGGCGGCCTTCGGCGTTGCCAGCCGGGTGCCGGCCCACTCCTTGGCGACCGACACCGAGCTGGTGTGCGACAGCCCGGCGGTCTGGGCGGCGTCGTTGATCTCGGCCGCCCCGACGTGGCCGTCACGCCCGGTCTTGGGCGTCAGCAGCCAGATCAGGCCGCCATCGGCCAGGTACTCCTGGGCGTCGACGAGGGCATCGGTGAGATCCCCGTCCTCCTCGCGGTGCCACAGCACGACGGCGTCTGCGACGTCGTCGTAGTCCTCGTCGACGAGCTCCGTACCGGTGATCTCCTCGACGCCTTCACGGAGATCCTGGTCAGTGTCTTCGTCGTACCCGAGCTCCTGGACGATCTGGCCGGGCTCGAAGCCCAGTCGGCTAGCCGGGTTGGACTTGTCCGCGGGGTCCGCGGTCGCGCTCACGGGAATAACCTCCAGTATTTCGGCCTGGCATCGGTGCCAAGGCTGTGGCCGTAGTCCACACGGGCGCGGCGGTTCGCGCAAGTACCCGACCCCCGATCCCACCCAAAGGTTGACGTGTCGTAGCAAGACGCGCCGGATCCTGTGCCGCGAATCACACCGATTTGCCCTTTTGCGGACCGTTCGCCCATGCTGCGGATGCCACTCCGCGTGAGGCAGGCCGGCAGCCCGTGCGCACCCCCGGCTGTCCACCCCACTGCCCGCGATGCGAACGGCATTCGAGACCAGCGCGATCACGGGCGTAGAGTCTCCTGTTGGCCCTCACCCCGACCGCCCGCCATCGGACGAGCGGGGTACCTGGAGCAGTCCAGGAAACAGGTCGGACCACCTCTTCGTAACACCCGGTGGCGCGCACCCGGACAATGACGCCCGGCGAGCACCGCCTGACCGCCCCGCCCACCAGGCGAAGCGGTTACCCATCGGTAGAGATGACGGATCTCCGAGTTGCGGTACACGATGGAGGCGGCGCGACACACCTCAGTTTCGACCGACAGTGAAGGAACAGCGTGGCTTCCGGATCCGATCGCAACCCGATCATCATTGGCGGCCTTCCGAGTCAGGTCCCGGACTTCGATCCCGAGGAGACCGCGGAATGGCTGGAGTCGCTTGACGCGGCCATCGACGAGCGGGGCCGTGAGCGTGCCCGCTACCTGATGCTCCGCCTGATCGAGCGCGCCCGCGAGAAGCGTGTCGCCGTGCCCGAGATGCGCAGCACGGACTACGTCAACACCATCGCCACCAAGGACGAGCCGTTCTTCCCCGGCAACGAGGAGATCGAGCGCAAGGTCCTCAACGCGACCCGCTGGAACGCGGCCGTGATGGTCTCCCGGGCGCAGCGCCCGGGCATCGGCGTCGGTGGCCACATCGCCACCTTCGCCTCCTCCGCGTCGCTCTACGACGTGGGCTTCAACTACTTCTTCCGGGGCAAGGACGCCGACGGCGAGTCCGGCGACCAGATCTTCTTCCAAGGCCACGCCTCCCCCGGCATCTACGCCCGCGCCTTCCTGCTGGACCGGCTCAGCGAGCAGCAGCTGGACGCCTTCCGCCAGGAGAAGTCCAAGGCGCCCTACGGCCTCTCCAGCTACCCGCACCCGCGGCTGATGCCGGACTTCTGGGAGTTCCCGACCGTCTCGATGGGCCTGGGCCCGCTCGGCGCGATCTACCAGGCCCGGATGAACCGCTACCTGGAGCACCGCGGCATCAAGGACACCTCCGACTCGCACGTCTACGCCTTCCTGGGCGACGGCGAGATGGACGAGCCGGAGTCGCTGGGCCAGCTCTCGCTGGCGGCCCGCGAGGGCCTGGACAACCTGACCTTCGTGGTGAACTGCAACCTGCAGCGCCTGGACGGCCCGGTCCGCGGCAACGGCAAGATCATCCAGGAGCTGGAGTCGCAGTTCCGCGGCGCCGGCTGGAACGTCATCAAGCTGATCTGGGACCGCAGCTGGGACCCGCTGCTGGCGCAGGACCGCGACGGCGTGCTGGTCAACAAGCTGAACACCACGGTGGACGGCCAGTTCCAGACCTACGCGACCGAGACCGGCTCGTACATCCGCGACCACTTCTTCGGTGACGACCTGCGGCTGCGCGCCATGGTCGAGAACATGTCCGACACGCAGATCCAGCACCTGGGTCGCGGCGGGCACGACCACAAGAAGGTCTACGCGGCCTTCAAGGCGGCCCGCGAGCACCAGGGCCAGCCGACCGTGATCCTGGCGCAGACCGTCAAGGGCTGGACGCTGGGCCCCAACTTCGAGGGCCGCAACGCCACCCACCAGATGAAGAAGCTGACGGTCGAGGACCTGAAGCGCTTCCGCGACCGCCTGCACATCCCGATCACGGACAAGCAGCTCGAGGAGGGCTACCCGCCCTACTACCACCCGGGCAAGGACTCCGAAGAGATCCAGTACATGCACGACCGGCGCAAGGAGCTGGGCGGCTACATGCCGACCCGCAAGGTGCGCCCCACGCAGCTGACCCTGCCGGGCGACGAGGCGTACAAGGGCACCCTCAAGGGCTCCGGGCAGCAGACCATCGCCACCACCATGGCGTTCGTCCGCCTGCTCAAGGACCTGATGCGGGACAAGGGCATCGGCAACCGGTTCGTGCCGATCGCGCCGGACGAGTACCGCACCTTCGGCATGGACTCGCTCTTCCCCTCCGCCAAGATCTACAACCCGCTCGGCCAGACCTACGAGTCGGTCGACCGCGACCTGTTGCTGGCCTACAAGGAGTCCCCGACCGGCCAGATGCTGCACGACGGCATCTCCGAGGCGGGCTGCACCGCCTCGCTGATCGCCGCCGGCTCGTCCTACGCCACGCACGGCGAGCCGCTGATCCCGGTCTACGTCTTCTACTCGATGTTCGGGTTCCAGCGCACCGGTGACCAGTTCTGGCAGATGGCCGACCAGCTGGCCCGCGGCTTCGTGCTCGGCGCCACCGCCGGTCGCACCACGCTGACCGGCGAGGGCCTGCAGCACGCCGACGGGCACTCGCACCTGCTCGCCTCGACCAACCCGGCCGTGGTCGCCTACGACCCGGCCTACGGCTTCGAGATCGCGCACATCATGAAGGACGGCCTGCGCCGGATGTACGGCTCCTCCGCCGAACACCCGCACGGCGAGGACGTCTTCTACTACATGACGGTCTACAACGAGCCGATCCAGATGCCGGCCGAGCCCGAGAACGTGGACGTGGAGGGCATCCTCAAGGGCGTCCACAAGTACCGCGAGGGCACGGCCGGCGAGATCCCGGCGCAGATCCTCGCCTCGGGCGTGGCGGTGCCGTGGGCCCTGGAGGCCCAGCGCATCCTCGCCGAGGAGTGGAACGTCCGGGCCGACGTCTGGTCCGCGACCTCCTGGAACGAGCTGCGCCGCGACGCGGTGGAGGCCGAGGAGTTCAACCTGCTGCACCCGGAGGAGCCGCAGCGCGTCCCGTACGTGACGCAGAAGCTGCAGGGCGCCCAGGGCCCGTTCGTCGCCGTCTCCGACTGGATGCGCGCGGTGCCGGACCAGATCGCCCGCTGGGTGCCGGGTCAGTACCAGTCGCTGGGCGCCGACGGCTTCGGCTTCGCCGACACCCGTGGCGCGGCCCGTCGCTTCTTCCACATCGACGCGCAGTCGGTGGTCCTGGGCGTGCTCACCGAGCTCGCCAAGCAGGGCCGGATCGACCGCTCCGCGCTCAAGGAGGCGATCGACCGCTACCAGCTGCTGGACGTGGCCGCCGCCCACCCGGGCGCGGCCGGTGGCGACGCCTGATCGTCGACGCCTGATCGTTCGATCAGCCGTCCGAGGGCCGGACTCCTTTCGGGGGGTTCGGCCCTCGGGCGTTTTGAGCGGCCGGCGGATCGGGTGTACCGATGAGCCATGACCGTCGCCGTCGCGCTCTTCACCCAGGACCTCCGGCTGCGCGACAACCCCGTGCTGCGGGCCGCGCTGGCCGGCGCCGAGGAGGTGGTGCCGCTCTTCGTCCTGGACGACGGGGTGCGCGCGGCCGGCTTCGCGGTGCCCAACCGCGCGGCCTTCCTGGCCGACTGCCTGCGCGACCTGGACGAGGGCCTGCGGGCCCGCGGCGGGCGACTGGTGGTGCGCGGCGGGGACACCGTCACCGAGACGCTGCGGGTCCTCGCCCGGACCGGCGCCACGGCGGTCCACCTGGCCGCCGGGGTGAGCGGCTTCGCCCGGCGCCGCGAGGAGCGGCTGCAGGCGGAGCTGGGGAAACGGCTGCACGTCCACGACGCCGTGCTGACGGCGCTGGCCCCCGGCGCGGTCACCCCCGCCGGCAAGGACCACTACGCGGTCTTCACCCCGTACTTCCGCGCCTGGCGCCAGGCCCCGCTGCGACGCCCGCTGGCCGCGCCGCGCGCCGTGCGGGTGCCGGCGGGCGTCGAGGGCCTCCCGGTGCCCACCGTCCGGCCCGACTCGCCGGGCCTGCCACCGGGCGGGGAGAGCCACGGCCGGCGCCGCTGGAACGGCTGGCAGGTCGACCGGTACGAGCAGGTGCACGACGACCTGGCGGGCGACGGCACCTCGCGGCTCTCGCCCTACCTGCACTTCGGCTGCCTCTCGGCGGGCGAGCTGGTCCAGCGGGCCGACGGCCCCGGCGGAGAGGCGTTCGTGCGCCAGCTGGCCTGGCGGGACTTCCACCACCAGGTGCTGGCCGCCCGCCCCGACTGCGCCCGCGCCGACTACCGTCCGCGCGGCGACCGCTGGCACCACGACCCGGCCGAGGCCCGGGCCTGGCGCAGCGGGCACACCGGCTACCCGATCGTGGACGCCGGGATGCGCCAACTCGCCCACGAGGGCTGGATGCACAACCGCGCCCGGCTGCTGACGGCGAGCTTCCTGGCCAAGACGCTGCACCAGGACTGGCGGATCGGCGCCGCGCACTTCCTCTCCCTGCTGGTGGACGGCGACGTCGCCAACAACCAGCTGAACTGGCAGTGGGTGGCCGGCACCGGCACCGACACCCGCCCCAACCGGGTGCTCAACCCGCTCGCGCAGGCCAGGCGCTTCGACCCCGACGGCGCCTACGTGCGGCGCTGGGTGCCGGAGCTGGCGGGGGTCCCGGGCGCCGCGGTGCACCGGCCCTGGCTGCTCCCCTACCCGGTCGACTACCCCGCCCCGATCATCGAACTGACCGCCGACCGCTTCCGCCTGGGCCGCCCGGGCGCGAGCTGACCCGCGCCGGCCCGACCTTCCGCGCGCCGGCCGCCCGGGCGGCCCAGCCGGGCAGGACACCGCCCGCGCGCCGCGGCGATGATCGCCCCATGAGAGACGAGATCATCGCCCGGGCCCGCTTCCTCCTCGACGATCTGCACCTCTGCGAGGCCGAGGCGAGCCGCTGGCTGCAGGACTACTTCCCCGACCTCGAACGCGAGGAGCGGGCCCGCTACCTGCACGAGGCCGGCAGCCGCGGACGACCGGCCGGTGCCGACCGTGACGTGGTCCAGGACGGTCAGGAACTGCTGCTGGGCGGCGGTCCCATCGGCGGCCGGAGCGGCTAGCCGGACGGCGTACCCGGCGCCGTCGGGAGCGCCGAAGCGCAGCAGGTGCGGATCGTCCGGCGCCCCGGCCCTCTCCCGGCGGCTCAGATGTGCACGGCCGGCCCGGCCTCGGTGCTGCCGCGCCTGGTCAGCAGACCCAGCGCGGCCGCGACCAGGGCGACCACCGCGGCGGCGGTGAAGGCCAGCGACATCCCGCTGACGAACGAGGTGTGCACGGCGTCCGCCATGGCGTGCACCACCGGCTCCGGGGTGCCCGGCGCGGCGGGCGGGGCGACCCCGACCTGGGCGGCCTGCCGCAGCCCCTCGGCCTGCGCTCCGGTGGGCATCGGCAGCCCGGCCCTCGTCCAGTTCCCGGGCAGCACGTGGGTCACCCGCCCGGCCATCAGCGCGCCCAGCACCGCCGTGCCCAGGCTGCCGCCGACCTGCATGGCCGCCTGCTGCAGCCCGCCGGCCACCCCGGAGAGCTCCAGCGGCGCGTTGCCGACGATCACCTCGGTGGCGCCGACCATGACCGGGCTGATGCCCAGGCCCATCAGCACGAACCAGAGCGACATCACGGCGGTGCCCGAGCCGGTGCCCAGGGTGGCCATGCCGGCCATCGCCGCGGTGGTGAGCAGCATCCCCACCACGATCGGGATCCGCGGCCCGACCCGGCCGATCGCCGCGCCCGCCGCGGGAGCGCCGATGATCATCATGCCGGTCATCGGCAGCAGGTGGACGCCCGCCTGCACCGGCGTCATGCCGTGCACGTTCTGCAGGTAGAAGGTGACGAAGAAGATCGCGCCGAAGAAGGCGAAGGCCATCAGCACCATGAGCAGCGTGCCGGCCGACAGCGGCACCGAGCGGAAGAGGCTCAGCGGGATCAGCGGCTCCTTCGCCCGGGTCTGCCACAGGGCGAAGAGGACCATCGCCAGCACCGCGCCGCCCAGGAAGAGCAGCGTCAGGGGGTCTCCCCAGCCCCAGGCCGGGGCCTTGATGATGCCCCAGACCAGCAGGAACATCGCCGCCGAGAGCAGCAGGATGCCGGGGACGTCGAAGGACTTCGCGGCGTTCGCGACCCGCACGTCGCGCAGGATCCACAGCCCCAGGGCGAGGGCGAGCAGGCCGACCGGGATGTTGATGAAGAAGACCGACTGCCAGCTGACGTGCTCCACCAGCAGGCCGCCGACGATCGGTCCGGCGGCCGTCGAGGCGCCGATCACCCCGGCCCAGATGCCGATCGCCATGTTCAGCCGCTCGGCCGGGAAGGCCCCGCGCAGCAGGCCGAGCGCGGCGGGCTGCAGCAGCGCGCCGAACAGGCCCTGCAGCACCCGGAAGGCGATCACCGTCCGGATGCTGCCGGCGAAGCCGATCGCGGCCGAGGTGGCGGCGAAGCCGGCCGCGCCGACCAGGAAGGTGGCCCGGTGGCCGAACCGGTCGCCGATCTTGCCGGCGGTGATCAGGAAGACCGCCAGCGCCAGCAGGTAGCCGCTGGTCACCCACTGGATGTCGGCCGGCGAGGCGTGCAGGTCGCTCTGGATGACCGGGTTGGCGATGGCGACCACCGTGCCGTCCAGGGCCACCATCATCACGCCGACCGCCACCGTCAGCAGGGTCAGCCAGGGGTTGCCCCGCAGACCGCGGGAGGCGGGGGCGGGGGTGGCGGTGGCACGCGGCGGCGGGGCGTCCGCCTCCGCGCTCCGCAGATCGGGCTGGCTCATCGTCGCGACCTTCCGCAGGAGAGGCGTACGCCGACGTACGCGGGCTTGGGGTGGCGCCCGGGCCCCGCCCGTCCCCACGAGCTCCACGGCCGCGCGGGCGCCACCGGCAGCAGATTATGTCAGCTGCTGACAACAGGCAAATACTGCCGTCTGCTGATGACTGACTTCTGGCCATGACTGTCATCTGGCAGAGCGCTATCGTGGCTCCATGGCCCCGACTCCCTCGGCCGCGACCACTGCGGCCCCCACCGCCGCCTCCTGCCGGGTGCTCGGCCTGCGCGAACGCAAGAAGCAGCGCACCCGCGACGCCCTGGTGGACGCCGCGCACCAGCTCTTCCTCAGCCAGGGCTACGCCCGCACGACGGTCGACGAGATCGCCGCCGCGGTGGACGTCTCGCAGCGCACCTTCTTCCGGTACTTCGCCAACAAGGAGGAGGCCGCGCTCGCGGTGCTCGCCGACGCGGAGGAGTACTTCGTCGAGCGGCTGCTCGCCCGGCCCCCCGCGGAGAACCCGCTGCAGGCGATGCGGGCCGCGATCGGCGAGGCCTGGCGCGACCTGAGCACCGGCGTCCAGGCCGGCGGGCGCAGCGTCACCGCCGCCCTGGAGCTGCTCCAGCTGATCGAGGGCACGCCCACCCTGCTCGCCGCCCACCTGCGCCGCTCCACCGAGCAGGAGCAGCGGGTGGCCGAGATCCTGGCCGAGCGCGAGGGGCTCGACCCGGCCACCGACCTGCGCCCGCGCCTGCTGGCCGCGGTCTTCGGCGCGGTCATCCGCACCTCGCACCTGGCCTGGAGCGGCGAGTGCGACCCGCTCGGCGAGGACGCCCCCGAGGGCATGATCGCCCTCATCGAGCGCCACCTCGACCAGCTCGGCCCGGCGTTGGCCGCCGACTGGCACTGACCGGGCGTCAGCACCCCTCCCCGCACGGGCGATCGGCGCCGCCCGCGACAGTTCTCACCCGGACGTGCGACATTGGCGGGCGCCCGATTGACGCCGCCACGAGCGGCGTCCGACGGAAAACCGCGCCGCCGCCGGGCCGGCCCACCCCCGCGCCGCCACCGACGTGCCAGGTCAGCGCCCTGCGGCCGACTCGCTGCGCCGACCGTGTGACCCAGCCCACAGTTTGAAGCTCCCCCATCGGCCCTTCGCAGCACATACGCTGGCCGACTGGACCACCAGTCGTACCCCCGGGAGTCGAGTTGATGCAGCGCAGGCGGCTGAAGCGCATTCTCATCGGCGCTTTCGCGACCTGCGCGGTGCTGGCCGACGCGGGGGCGGCAGCCGCCCAGGCCGCCGCCTCGGACGAGCAGGTGACCATCACCACACCGCCCGCCGGCAGCGACGCCTGGGTCCACGACCACTCGCTCGGCCTGGCACTGCCCGATCCGGCCACCGCCGCCCCGGCCGCCGTGGCCGCCTTCTTCGCCGGCCTCTCCCCCAGCCAGCAGGACCAACTGGTCCGTGACTACCCGCTGGTGGTCGGCAACCTGGACGGCGCCCCGCTCGCCCTGCGCTACCGGGCCAACGCCCGGGCGCTGACCGAGGAGGTCGCCCGGGCCAAGGTCCGCGCCGCCGACCCGAAGCTGGACTCGGACGAGCGCGCGCTGGCCGCCTCGCGCGCCAACGACGCCCAGGCCCTGCTCGCCCCCGGCCGGCAGGTGCTCGCCTTCGACCCGCGCGGGCGCGGCCTGGTCAGCGAGGTCTTCGGCGACCTGGCGAGCGCCCAGCGCGTCTCGGTGATCGTGCCCGGTTCGGACACCGACCTGGGCCACTTCGACCGCAGCGTCGACCCGCTGCGCTCCCCGGCCGGGATGGCCCGCGCGCTGCGGGCCGAGGAGGCCCGGCAGTCCCCGGCCACCGGGACCGCGGTGATCGCCTGGACCGGCTACGTCACCCCGGTGGGCCTGGGTCCCGACGCGGTGACCTCCCGGCTGGCCGACGCCGGCGCCCCGCGCCTGCTGCGGCTGCTGGCGGGGCTGCGCGAGACCAGCTCCCCCACCTCCCCGCCGTCGCTGGTCTGCCACTCCTACGGCACCGTGGTCTGCGGCACCGCCGCGCCCAAGCTGCACGGCGAGAGCACCGACATGGTGGTCCTGGGCAGCCCCGGGATGGGCGTGCAGGACGCCGCCGACCTCGGCACCGGCGTGCACCTGTGGGCCACCCGCAACCCCAGCGACTGGATCGGCAACGTGCCGTACCTGGAGGTCGGGGGCCTGGGCCACGGCGCCGACCCGACCGGCTCGGACTTCGGCGCCGAGGACATCTCCTCCGAGGGCGCGGCCGGCCACACCGGCTACTTCAACCCCGGCACCGCCAGCCTGCGCAACTTCGCGGCCATCGCCCTGGGGCACTACCAGTCCGTCAGCTACCGCACCACCTGACGCCCCGGCACCTGACGCCCCGGCACCTGACGCCGCGCCGGCTGACCCGAGGTCGGCCGGCGCGGCGCCGCCACTCCTACTCGCGGGCGGCGGCGGTGGAGCTCATGTCGGGGTAGCGGTTGCCCGCCACCTCGCCCGCGATCGGCTCCAGCTCGGCGAGTTCGGCCCCGGTCAGCCGCAGGGTGGCCGCGGCCGTGTTCTCGGCCAGCCGGGCCCGCTTGCGGGTCCCCGGGATCGGAACGACCGTCAGGCCGTGCACCTCGGCGCGCTGGTGGACCCAGGCGAGCGCGACCTGGGCGGCGCTGACCCCGCGGGCGGCGGCGATCCGCCGCACGGGGGCGACCAGCGCCGCGTTGGCGGCCGCGTTGGCGCCGGTGAAGCGCGGCTGGGTGCGCCGGAAGTCGTCCGCGGCCAGCTCGCCGGCGTCGGCGAACGAGCCGGTCAGGAAGCCGCGGCCGAGCGGGGAGTACGGCACCAGGGCCACCCCGAGCTCGGCGGCCACGCCGACCGCGCTGAGCTCCACGTCGCGCGAGAAGAGCGACCACTCCGACTGCAGCGCGGCGATCGGGTGCACCGCGTGCGCCTCGCGCAGCTCCGCGCCGGTCACCTCCGACAGCCCCAGGTGGCGCACCTTGCCGGCCTGCACCAGCTCGGCCATCGCGCCGACCGACTCCGCGAGCGGGACCTGCGGGTCGCGGCGGTGCATGTAGTACAGGTCGATGACCTCGATGCCCAGCCGGCGCAGCGAGGCGTCGACGGCGCTGCGCACGTAGGCCGGGTCGTTGCGCACCGCGCGGTAGGCCGGGTCGTCGGCCCGGCGCTCGATGGCGAACTTGGTGGCCAGCACCACCCGGTCGCGGTGCGCGCGCACGAACGGGCCGACCAGTTCCTCGTTGTGCCCGCTGCCGTAGACGTCGGCGGTGTCGAAGAGGGTGACCCCGGCCTCCAGCGCGGCCTCCAGGGTGGCCAGGGCCTCCGCGGTGTCGGTGGGACCGTAGAACTCGCTCATCCCCATGCAGCCCAGGCCCTGGGCGCCGACGAGCGGGCCGCCGGCGCCGAGCCGGACGGTGGGGAGGGTGACGAACCGGCTCATGTGCGTGGCTTCTTTCCCGTATAGAAGTCGATCTTGTGGTCGAGGACCGCGAGGGTCGCGTGCAGGTCGGCGATCTTCTGCCGCACCTCCGCGCGGTGCGCCACCAGCAGGTCGCGGCGTCCCTCGACGGTGGCGTCGCCCTCCCGGGCCAGCTCCACGTAGCGGAGCATGTCGGCCACCGGCATCCCGGTCAGCCGCAGCCGGCCGAGGAAGGCCAGCCGGGCCAGGTCGCCGTCGCTGTAGAGGCGGCGGCCGGCGTGCGAGCGGTCCACCGGGTCCAGCAGGCCGATCCGCTCGTACCAGCGCAGCGTGTGGGCGCTCAGGCCGGTGGTCGCGGAGACCTCGCTGATCCCGTGCCGGGGCCGGCGGTCGGGCCCGGCGGCCGCGGCGACGGAGTCCGGTTCGGACACGGCCTCGGCCTCGGCCTCGGCAGAGGCACGGACGGCGGTCATACGGTTCCCCCAGTGGCGCGACGACGTACGCCCGACGCTATCGAGTTGGAGCGCACTCCAAGCAAGCGGACCACGCCGTCGCACAGGAGTTCCGTAGAGTTCCGTCCATGCAGAGCTTGCGGATGATCGAGGACTGGCCGGTGCCGACGGCGGCCGTGGCGGTGGTACGGGGCGCGGACGGCGCGCTGCTGGGGTCGCACGGCCCGCAGCGGCACCGCTTCCCGCTGGCGTCGGTGACCAAGATGCTGGCCGCCTACGCGGCGCTGGTCGCCGTCGAGGAGGGCGTCTTCGAGCTGGACGACCCGGCCGGCCCGGCCGGCTCCACGGTCCGCCACCTGCTCGCCCACACCTCGGGCCTGGCCTTCGACGACCACCGCACCGTGGCCGAGCCCGGCACCCGGCGGCTGTACTCCAACGCCGGCTTCGACGTGCTCGCCGAGACGCTGGCCAAGGCCGCCGGGATCCCCTTCGAGCGCTACGTGGCCGAGGCCGTCTTCGAGCCGCTCGGCATGGCGGACAGCGCCATCGACACCACCCACCGCACCCCGGCCGGCGCCGGCGGCGTCTCCACCGCTGCCGACCTGGCGGCCTTCGCCGCCGAGTTGCAGGCGCCGCGCCTGCTGGACCCCTCCACGCTGACCGCCGCCACCCGCCAGGTCGCCTTCCCCGGCCTGACCGGGGTGCTGCCCGGCTTCGGCCACCAGCGGCCCAACGACTGGGGGCTCGGCTTCGAGATCCGCGACCACAAGGCCCCGCACTGGACCGGCGCCACCAGCTCGCCGGCCACCTTCGGCCACTTCGGGCAGTCCGGCACCTTCCTGTGGGTGGACCCGCAGGCGGGCGCGGCCTGCGTGGCGCTGGCCGACCGGGACTTCGGCCCGTGGGCGGCCGAGGCCTGGCCGCCGCTGACCGACGCCGTCCTCGCGGAGCTGCGCGCCTCAGCGGTCAGCTCGGGTCCGCCCCGAGCTTGAGGCCCGAGTGCATCTCCCAGAGCAGCAGCTCGGCGCCCTCGGGCCCGGCCATCGGCGCGGCGAACGCCTCGCCGGTGATCCGCACGCTGTCCCCCGGCTCCAGCGAGCGGCCCTGGCCGCGCGGACCGGGCAGGGTGCGGTAGCCGAGCGAACCGCGCGTCAGGTGCGCGTAGCGGTAGGGGGCCTGGGGCAGGTCCGGCAGGGCCTGCCCCGGTCCGGCGGTGACCAGGTACAGCGCGGCGTCCGAGCGGCGCAGCCGCAGCGCCTCGCCGTCCGCGTCCCGCTCCAGCCCGGAGGCCAGCAACTGGAGCCCCTCGCCGGGCGAGGCGCGGCGCAGTCCGTACGCCGGGGGCGCGTCGAAGACGTCGGGCTGAAGCCACATCTGCACGAATCGGACCGGGACGTCGGCCCCGCCGACGGTGCGCTCCGTGTGGGTGATCCCGCTCCCGGCGCTCACGTGCTGCACCATGCCCGGGCGCACCACCCCGGCGTGGCCGTCACCGTCCCGGTGGGCGAGCGCGCCCTCCAGCACCCAGGTCAGCAGCTCGACGTCCCGGTGCCGGTGCGCCCCGAAACCGGCCCCCGGCGCCAGGAGCTCCTCGTTGCACGCCTGCAGCGCGCCGAAGTGCGTGTTCCTGGGGTCGTAGTGGCCGGCGAAGGAGAAGGCGTGCCGGGTCTGCACGCCCGGTTCGGGCTCGGAGCGGTAGCGCTCGGCGGTGCGGCGGAGGTCGGCCTTGGGGCGCGCGAGGTCGGTCACAGCCACTCACCGTAGCCGCTGGCCACGGCAGCGCGGCCGCGCAGCGGCGGGGGGTGGGCGCGAAGAGCACGCGCGGTGAGGCAGTCTTGTCCCTGTGCCAGCCCCCACAGCTCCCTCCGCCGACGACCAGCACCCGCCCGCCGCCAAGCGGTCCGCGAGAAGGGCCGCCGGCTCCGGCGCGACGGCGGTGGAGCGCCGGCTCGCCGCCGAGCGCGCCGAGCTGCGGGCGGCCACCCTCAAGCGCCTGGAGAAGGCGGCCGGCAAGCTGGCCACCGCGGCCATCACCAGGATGGACGACCAGCTGGGCTGGTACCGCCGGATGCCGCCGGAGCACCGCTCCTGGATCGGCCTGGTCGCCCAGGCCGGCATCGCCGCCTTCACCGAGTGGTACCGCCACCCGGACGCCCCGCAGGCGATCAGCACCGACGTCTTCGGCACCGCCCCGCGCGAGCTCACCCGGGCGATCACCCTGCGCCAGACGGTGGAGCTGATCCGCACCACCATCGAGGTGATGGAGGAGGCGATCCCGGAGGTCGCCACGCCCGGCGACGAGGACGGGATGCGCGAGTCGGTGCTGGTCTACGCCCGGGAGATCGCCTTCGCGACCGCCCAGGTGTACGCCCAGGCCGCCGAGGCGCGCGGCGCCTGGGACGCCCGCCTGGAGGCGCTGGTCGTCAACTCGCTGCTCTCCGGCGACGCCGACGAGGGAGTGCTCTCGCGGGCGGCCGCGCTCGGCTGGGGACAGCCCAGCCAGGTGCGGGTGGTGATGGGCAGCGCCCCCGACGGGGACAGCGAGGCGGTGGTCGAGGCGATCCGCCGGGCCGCCCGGTACGCCCGGCTGCACGTGCTGACCGGGGTCCTGGGCAAGCGCCTGGTGGTGGTGGTCGGCGGCGACAAGGAGCCGGTGCACGCCGCCCGGGCGCTGATCGGACAGTTCGCGCCCGGTCCGGTGGTGGTCGGCCCGACCGTGAGCGACCTGCTCTCGGCCACCCGCTCCGCGCACGCCGCGGCCGCCGGTCTGCGGGCCTGCGCGGCCTGGCCGGACGCCCCGCGACCGGTGCTCGCCGACGACCTGCTGCCCGAGCGGGCGCTGGCGGGCGACCAGGTGGCCCGCCGTCAGCTGGTGGAGGAGATCTACACACCGCTCGACGAGGCCGGCTCGGCACTCCTGGAGACGCTGAGTGTCTATCTGGAACAGGCCTCCTCGCTTGAGGGGGCCGCCCGGATGCTGTTCGTTCACCCGAATACGGTGCGATACCGGCTCCGTCGTGTGACTGACGTCACGGGCTACGCGCCCTCCGATGTACGCTCCGCGTTCACTCTGCGCATCGCACTAGCTCTGGGCAGGCTCGAGTCCCACGTGGAATAAAACGGACCCCCTGTAGAGATTCCACAAGCCGAGGTCCTTTTCTTCGTTACCGTCGCCTACCCGCCCTCGGGCGCCTGGCGAGAGAGGGTTGAACCGTGCTCGTAATCGTCGCCCCTGGACAGGGTGCCCAGACTCCCGGATTCCTCAACCCCTGGCTCGAGCTGGACGGCGTTGCCGACCAGCTGCGTCAGTGGTCGGACGTGGCCGGAATCGACCTGGTGCACTACGGGACCGAGGCCTCCGAGGAGGAGATCAAGGACACCGCCGTCGCCCAGCCGCTGCTGGTCGCCGCCGGCCTGGTCACCGCCGAGGTGCTGCTGCCCACCGAGGCCCCGACCCGCAAGCTGCTCGGCGCGGTGGCCGGCCACAGCGTCGGTGAGATCACCGCCGCCGCGCTGGCCGGCGTGCTGAGCCCGGCCGACGCGCTGACCTTCGTCGGCGAGCGCGGCCGCGCGATGGCCGCGGCCGCCGCGGTCACCGAGACCGGCATGATCGCGGTCCTCGGCGGTGACCCCGAGGAGGTCGCATCGAAGCTGGCCGACCACGGCCTGACCGCGGCCAACAACAACGGCGGCGGCCAGATCGTCGCGGCCGGCACGCTGGACCAGCTCGCCGCACTGCGCGAGGACCCGCCGGCCAAGGCCAAGCTGATCGCCCTCAAGGTGGCCGGCGCCTTCCACACCGAGCACATGGCCCCGGGCGTGACCCGGCTGGCCGAGCTGGCGCCCAGCCTCACGGTGGCCGACCCGGCCGTCGCCTACGTCTCCAACCGGGACGGCGAGGTCGTGCAGTCCGGCGCCGAGGTGCTGGCCCGCCTGGTCTCGCAGGTCTCCAACCCGGTCCGCTGGGACCTGTGCATGGAGACGCTGCAGCAGCTCGGCGCGACCTGCGTGATCGAGCTCTCGCCGGCCGGCACGCTCACCGGCCTGGTCAAGCGCAACGTCAAGGGCGTCGCGACGCTGGCCCTGAAGACCCCCGCGGACCTGGACAAGGCCCGCGACCTGGTGGCCGAGCACCTCGGAGAGGAGAGCGCCGCATGACCGCCCCGCAGATCCGGCCCACCACCGGTGCCGCCTTCTCGCGCATCCTCGGGGTCGGCGGCTACCGCCCGGTCCGGGTGATCCCCAACTCCGAGGTGCTGACCTGGATCGACTCCTCGGACGAGTGGATCCGCACCCGCAGCGGCATCACCGAGCGCCGCTGGGCGGGCCCGGAGGAGACCGTCGCGGAGATGTCGGTGCAGGCGGCCGGCAAGGCGATCGCGCAGGCGGGCATCGACCCGGCGCAGATCGGCGGCGTGATCGTCTCCACCGTCTCGCACTTCAAGCAGACCCCGGCCATCGCCACCGAGATCGCCCAGCGGCTCGGCTGCGGCACCGCGCCGGCCTTCGACATCTCGGCGGCCTGCGCCGGCTTCGGCTACGGCCTGGGCCTGGCGGACGGCATGGTCCGCGGCGGCAGCGCCGAGTACGTGCTGGTGATCGGCGTCGAGCGGCTCAGCGACCTGACCGACGTGCACGACCGCTCCACCGCCTTCATCTTCGGTGACGGCGCCGGCGCCGTCATCGTCGGCCCGTCCGACACGCCCGGGATCGGCAAGGTCATCTGGGGCTCGGACGGCTCGCAGAAGGACGTCATCACACAGACCGAGGCGTGGGACACCGCGTTCGCCAAGCCGGACGCCGTCAACGGCGTCGGCGAGCGGACCAGGTGGCCCGCGCTGCGGATGGAGGGCCAGCCGGTCTTCCGCTGGGCGGTCTGGGAGATGGCCAAGGTGGCCCAGCAGGCGCTGGACGCCGCCGGGGTACGGGCCGACCAGCTCGGCGCGTTCATCCCCCACCAGGCCAACATGCGCATCACCGATGCCATGATCAAGGCCCTCAAGCTGCCCGACTCGGTGCCCGTCGCCCGCGACATCGCCGAGACCGGTAACACCTCCGCGGCCTCCATTCCCCTGGCCATGGAGCGGATGTTGGAGAGCGGGGAGGCCAAGAGCGGCGACCTCGCCCTGATCATCGGGTTCGGGGCGGGTCTGGTCTACGCCGCGGCAGTCGTTACTCTCCCCTAGGCACCAAGCGCGCCTTTCGCACCACCAGCCGGCGCCCCGCATTCCCGCGGAGCACCGGTCACCACCGGAACACCACCAATGAGGAGCAGCCAAGATGGCTACCAAGGACGAGGTCCTGGAAGGTCTCGCCGAGATCGTCAACGAGATCGCCGGTATCCCGGCCGAGGACGTCGAGCTCGACAAGTCCTTCACGGATGACCTGGACGTCGACTCGCTGTCCATGGTCGAGGTCGTCGTGGCCGCCGAGGAGCGCTTCGACGTGAAGATCCCGGACGACAAGGTCAAGGACCTGAAGACCGTCGGCGACGCCGTGGACTACATCCTCGCCAACGCCTGACCCCTTCCGGTGGGGGCGGCCCAACCGCCGCCCCCACCGGGCCCGCCCCTCCCGCCCGTCCCGGTCGGCCCGCTGCACACGTGAGAGAAGAAGAACCAGTGACCGCTGAAAACCGCACCGTGGTCGTCACGGGTATCGGCGCCTTCACGCCGCTGGGCGGCGACGCCGCCTCCACCTGGGAGGGCCTGCTCGCCGGCCGCTCCGGGGTGGCCGCGCTGACCGAGGAGTGGGCGGCCGACCTGCCGGTCCGCATCGCCGCGCGCACCGCGGTGGAGCCCGGCGAGATCCTGCCCCGCCCGCTCACCCGCAAGCTGGACCGCTCCGCGCAGTTCGCGCTGATCGCCGCCCGCGAGGCGTGGGCCGACGCGGGCTACCAGGTCGCCGCCACCGACGAGGCCTCCACCCTCGCCCCCGAGCGCCTGGGCGCCGTGATCGCCTCCGGCATCGGCGGCGTCACCACCCTGCTCGACCAGTACGACGTGCTCAAGGAGAAGGGCGTCCGCAAGGTCTCCCCGCACACCGTGCCGATGCTGATGCCCAACAGCCCCTCTGCCAACGTCGGCATCGAGGTCGGCGCCCGGGCCGGCGTGCACACCCCCGTCTCCGCCTGTGCCTCCGGCGCCGAGGCGATCGGCTACGCGATCGAGATGATCCGCACCGGTCGCGCCGACGTCGTGGTGGCCGGCGGCACCGAGGCCGCGATCCACCCGCTGCCGATCGTCGCCTTCTCCAACATGATGGCGATGTCCAAGAACAACGAGGAGCCGCAGCGCGCCTCCCGCCCCTACGACAAGGCCCGTGACGGCTTCGTGCTGGGCGAGGGCGCCGGCGTGGTGGTCCTGGAGTCGGCCGAGCACGCCGCCGCCCGCGGCGCCCGCGTCTACTGCGAGGCGGTCGGCCAGGGCCTGTCCTCGGACGCCCACCACATCGCGCAGCCCGAGCCGACCGGCTCCGGGGTGGCCCGCGCGCTGGCCCAGCTCTTCGAGTCGACCGGCCTGGACAAGGCCGAGGTGGTGCACGTCAACGCGCACGCCACCTCCACCCCGCAGGGCGACGTCGCGGAGATCAAGGCACTGCGCAAGGAGCTCGGCGAGCACCTGAACCACGTCGCGATCTCGGCCACCAAGTCGATGACCGGCCACCTGCTGGGCGGCGCCGGCGGCATCGAGACGGTCGCCACCGTGCTGGCCCTGTACCACCGGCTGGCCCCGCCGACCATCAACGTCGAGGACCTGGACGACGAGGTGGACGGCGACATCGTGCGCTTCGAGCCGCGTGAGCTGCCGGCCGGCCCGATCGCCGCGCTGAACAACTCCTTCGGCTTCGGCGGCCACAACGTGGTGCTGGCCTTCCGCAGCGTCTGACCCGGTCGTTGTTCAGAGGGGTTGGGCCCGTACGGGCCCAACCCCTCTGCCGTGTCGGAACTCAGACCACCTGGTGGAGCCAGCGGACCGGGGCGCCCTCGCCGGCGTAGCGGAAGGGCTCCAACTCGTCGTCCCAGGGCTTGCCGAGCAGCCGGGACAGCTCCGCCTCCAGGTCGGTGCCCTCGCTGCGGGCCCGCAGCAGCACGGCGCGCAGCCGGTCCTCGGGGATCAGGATGTCCCCGTGGATGCCGGTGACCGCGTGGAAGATGCCCAGCGCCGGGGTGCTGCTGTACCGCTCGCCCTCCGCCGTCGAGCACGGCTCGCTGGTCACCTCGTAGCGCAGCAACTGCCAGCCGCGCAGGGCCGAGGCGAGCCGGGAGGCGGTACCCACCTCCCCCTGCCAGGAGAACTCCGAGCGCCAGTGGCCGGGAGCGGCCGGCTGGCGGATCCAGTCAAGGTTGACCCGCACACCGAGTACGCCTGCCACCGCCCATTCGACGTGCGGGCACAGCGCGCGGGGCGCGGAGTGGATGTACAGGACTCCACGTGTCGTCACCGGGACCTCCAGGCTGTGGACGAGGGTCGCCTTCCCCAGCTGCCTCGTGCCGTGGCCGGTTGGTCCTGGGCGCCACGTGGCCACTCCTGCCCGTTTCCTCCTCAGGTCCATCGACATTCAGTCATGAACTTGAGCAAAACGGACAGGCTTCAACCATGGTAGTCAGTTCCGCAGGGAGGTCTACCCCTGATCGGGATCTCTCCCCCGAACGGCCCCATCCGGCAGTGCCACGGCGGCGCGGCCACGCTATCGCGCCCGGCCGGACGGCGTCTGACGCTCCGTCGGAACGGGCCGCAACACGCCGCACGGGGGTCGCGCGGGGGAACGTCGCGCGCCCCGGCGGGCCTTGACGGCCGACCGGGGCGCGGACGGGAGAGCGATCCCTGACGATGCGTCAGGAGGCGAGCCTGACCACCATCTTGCCGGTGTTCTCACCGCGCAGCAGGCCCAGGAAGGCGTCCACGGCGTGCTCCACCCCGTCCACCACGGTCTCCTCGGAGCGCAGGCTGCCGTCCTTCAGCCAGCCGGCCACCTCCGCCACGAACTGCGGCTTGAGCGCGGCGTGGTCGCTGACCAGCATGCCCTCCAGGCGCAGCCGCTTGCCGATGGCCAGCGCCAGGTTGCGCGGACCGGCCGGCGCGGAGGTGTCGTTGTACTGGGCGATGGCGCCGCAGAGCACCGCGCGGCCGTGCACGTTCAGCGCGCCGATCGCGGCCTCCAGGTGCTCGCCGCCGACGTTGTCGAAGTAGACGTCGATGCCCTCGGGGGCGGCCTCGGCGAGCTGCTCGCGGACCGGTCCGGCCTTGTAGTCGAAGGCGGCGTCGAAGCCGAACTCGTCCACCAGCGCCGCCACCTTGGCCGCCGAGCCGGCCGAACCCACCACCCGGGAGGCGCCCTTGAGGCGGGCGATCTGGCCGACCAGCGAGCCGACCGCGCCGGCCGCGCCGGAGACGAAGACGCTGTCGCCCTCCTTGATCCCGGCCACCGCCACCAGCCCGGCGTACGCGGTCAGGCCCGGCATGCCCAGCACGCCCAGGTAGGCGGAGAGCGGCGCGAGCGCCGGGTCGACCTTCACCGCGTGGGCGGCGGGCAGGGTCGCGTACTCGCGCCAGCCCAGGCCGTGCAGCACCGCGTCGCCGACCTCGAACCCCTCGGCCTCCGAGGCCACCACGTAGCCCACGGCGCCGCCGTCCATCACCGCGTCGAGCCGGAACGGCGGCACGTACGACTTCACGTCGTTCATCCGGCCGCGCATGTACGGGTCGACCGAGAGGAAGGCGTTGCGCACCAGCAGCTGACCCGGCTCCGGCCGGGCCACCGGCGCGTCCACGAGCGCGAAGTCACCGGGGACCGGCCAGCCGTCCGGCCGGGCCTTGAGGTGCCACTCGCGGGCGGTGACGGGTACGGACTGCTCTGCCATCGGTGCGCTCCCTGCTCTCTGTTCCACGCTCGCTGATCCACCTGAAAGGTTGAGGCGGTAAAGCAACCATGGGCATGAAAGGTTCACCTTGTCAAATATTCAGGTAGACTCACGTCATGTCGAACCAGCCTGCCACCGCCCCGGACGCGCCCGCGGTCACCGCCCCGGCCGACGACCTCACCCGTGAGGTCGTGGACCTGATGGCAGGCCTGGTCGCGCTCTTCCACCGGGAGTACGAGGAGGCCGCCGCCGCCCGCTCGCTGACCGGCGCCCAGGCCAAGGTGCTGGCGCTGCTGCGGCGCGGGCCGATGCCGATGCGGCACATCGCGCAGACGCTGAGCTGTGAGCCCTCCAACATCACCGGCATCGTCGACCGGCTCGAGGTGCGCGGCTTCGTCACCCGCCAGGCCGACCCGCAGGACCGGCGGGTGAAGCTGGTCGCGGCCACCGAGGCCGGCCAGGTGGCCTCCGAGGAGCTGCGCGAGTCGCTCAACTTCGCCCGCGAGCCGCTGGCCGCCCTCGACCCGGCCGAGCGCCGGGACCTGCGCGACCTGCTGCGCCGGATGCTCGAAGGCGCTACGCCCTGACCGTGCCGGTCCCCGGGGCCGTGCCCGCCACCGGCCCCTCCCCCGGGCCGCCGCCCCGCCGGAGCCACAGCGCGCGGGCGCCCCGCAGCAGCGCCGCGTAGCCGAACGCCACCAGCGCCAGCGCGCCGTACGCGGCCGCCGGCAGCCCCTCGAAGCCCAGCGCCTCCCCCAGCGCGGAGGGCGGCAGCAGCAGCCCGACCAGCGCGAGCGCCCCCGCCGACCACCAGAGCGTCCTGGGCGCCCGCGCCCGGACGCCACCCAGCCCGTACAGCGCCGGCAGCGCCAGCGCCTGGGTGAGCAGGTTCTCGGTGAACCAGGCGGTGTGGAACATCTGCTCGGCGTCCGGCACCGAGAAGCCCCGGGTCACCTCGCGCATCGCCGCGAACATCGCCAGGTCACCGACCGAGTTGAGCAGCCCGAAGCCGGCGGCGAAGAGCGCCAGCGCGCCCCAGCGCAGCCGCACCGGACGCCGGCCCGGCCGCGGCTGCGGGCCGCTCAGCGCGAAGGAGAGCTGCGCCGCGTCGAAGCAGAGGTTCTGCAGCAGCACCTGGGCCGGCTGCATCGGCAGGAACGGCAGCAGCACCCCGCCCACCAGCATCGAGAGCGCGTTGCCGAGGTTGCAGGAGAGCGCGATCCGCAGGTAGGCCGCCACCCGGGCGACCGCCACCCGGCCGGCCACCACGGCCCGGCCGACCGCCGCCAGGTCCGGGCCCTCGATCACCACCTCGGCCCACGCGCGGGCCGCGCCGACCGCCCCGCCCGCGCTGATCCCCACGTCGGCGGCGCGCAGCGCGGGGATGTCGTTGACCCCGTCGCCCAGGAAGCCCACGCTGCGTCCGCCCGCCCGCAGCGCCCGCACCACCCGGGCCTTCTGCGCGGGGGTGCAGCGGGCGAAGAGCGCGCCCGCGCCGGCCGCCTCGGCCCGCTCGGGCCCGCTCAGCGCGGCCAGCTCGTCGCCCAGCAGCACCGGGCCGGCGGGCAGCGCCAGCGCCTCGCGCAGGCGCAGCGCGGTGCTCGGGTGGTCGCCGGTCAGCACGGTGACCGCCACCCCCTGGCGGGCCAGCTCGGCCAGCGCCCCGGCGGCCGACTCGGCCGCCTCGTCGCGCAGCTCGACGAAGCCCAGCAGCGTCAGTCCGTCCTCGTCGCCGGGACGCGGGCCGCCCAGCGCGGGCGCCGACGCGGCCCCGGCCACCGCGAGCAGCGGCAGCCCCCGCCCGGCGCGGGCCGCCACCAGCTCGGTCAGCTCCGCGCGGGCCGCCGCGTGCAGCGGGCGCACGCCGCCGTCCGCCACCGCCTCGGTGCAGCGGGCCAGCACCGTCTCCGGCGCCCCCTTGACCAGCAGGACCTGCCGGCCGTGCTCGCGCAGCAGGACGCCCGAGCGGCGGCGCACCGGGTCGAACGGCAGCACCTCCAGCACCGGCGCGGGCGGCCCCTCCAGCAGTCCGGCGGCGTCGGCGGCCACCAGCAGGGCCTCGTCGGCGCTCTCCAGCAGGCCCGGATCGGCGTGCAGCAGGGCCGCCTCGCCGGCCACCGCCGCCCAGCGCAGCGGCTGCGGGTCCGGCCGGCCCGCCGGGTCCAGCGAGCCGGCCACCTCGAGCCGGCCGGTGGTCAGCGTGCCGGTCTTGTCGACGCAGAGCACCTCCAGCGCGCCCAGCTCGCCGACCGCGGGCAGCCGGCGCACCAGCAGGCCCCGCCCGGCCAGCTCCCGGCTGCCGCGGGCCTGCACCGCGCTGAGCACCAGCGGCAGCAGCTCCGGGGTCAGCCCGACCGCCGCGGCCACCGCGAACGGCAGCAGGTCACGGCTCCAGCCGTGCAGCAGGGTGTCCGCGCCGACCGTCAGCGGCACCGCCACGAGCATGAAGAGGATCATCGTCCAGACCGCCCGGCGCACCCCGCGCTCCACCGCCGAGCGGGCGGCGCCGCGAGGGGCTGCGGACGGGCGGTGGGCGGCGCCGAAGCGGGTCGCCGCACCGGTGGCCAGCACCACGGCGGTGGCCCGGCCGGCGGCCACCCGGCTGCCGGCGAAGCAGAGCTGCGGCGCCTCGAACGGGCCCTCGCCCGCCACGGGGGGCGCCAGGTCGGGGGCCGCGCGCTCGACCGGCTCGCTCCGTCCGGTGAGCGCCGACTGGTCCACCGTGAGCCCCTCGGCCCACAGCAGCCGCACATCGGCCGGGACGGCGTCGCCGCCGGCGAGTTCGACCACGTCACCGGGCACCAGCTGGTCGGCCGGCACCTCCCGGGACAGCGCCCGCTCCCCCGCCGAGGCCCGCCGGCGCACGGTCGCGGTGCCGGGCAGCAGCGCGCGCAGCGCCCGCAGCGCCCTGGCCGAGCGCCGCTCGCCCAGGTACCGCAGCGCGCAGGCGGTCAGCACCAGGACGCCCAGTATCACCGCGCTGCCCCAGGAGCCGATGGCCGCGCAGATGACGGCCAGGCCCGCCAGCAGGGCGGCGAAGGGGTCGGCCAGGGTGGCCAGCACGCGGCGCGGCCGGCCGGGACCCGGCGGCGGCAGCACGGTGTTCTCGCCGTGCACGGCGAGCCGGCGCTCCGCCTCGTCCTCGGTCAGCCCGCGCGGGGAGGCCTGCACCGCGCGCAGCGCCTGCAGCCGGCTGAGCCGCTCGGGCGGGGCGGGGGCGGCCTGCGCGGCCTCGGGCCACGTCTGCGGCCCATCGGCCGCGGGACCGGGGAGGGGCAGCAGGCGCACCCCGTCCTCAGGCACCGCTGCTCCGCAGCCGGTGCACCTCGCCGCCCGCCGACGCGCCCACCGGTGCTCCCACCGACGCGCTCACCGCGGGGTCGAGCTTCTCGACCATCAGCCGGACCAGGGTCGCCACCTGCGGGTCGTCCACGCCGTAGACCTGGCGCCGGCCCTCGCGGCGGTTGGAGACCATGCCCGCCATCTTGAGCTTGGCCAGGTGCTGGCTGACCGCCTGCAGCGTGCCGCCGACCCGCTCGGCCAGCGTGCCGACGTCGGCCTCGCCCTGGCTGAGCACCCAGACGATGTGCAGGCGCATGGTGGAGGCGAGCAGCCCGAAGGAGGCCGCCGCCTGCTGGAGGAGCTGCGGGGACGGGTCGTCGAGCCTGGTCCAGCCCGTCATCCTGATCGCCCTCTCCATGGTCACTGCGGGGGCACAGTCTAACCGCGGCTCCCCCCGGCGCGAAGGGGATCCGGCAGGCCCCCCTGTGACAGGCCGGTGACCCGGACAACGGGCAGGACGTGCGAGAATTCGGCGGTCCAGAGTGCCGTGCCGGTGGGGAGTTCGAGTGATAGGCAGCCTGCGGGCCGCGCGAGGAGCCGACCGGGCCGAGGGACGACGCGGAGCCGACCGGCGACGCAACCTGGAGCTCGCCCTGCTGGCGTTCGCCCTGCTGGTCTCGCTCTTCGCCTACGTCGACGCCGATCTGGCGATGAACGGCACGATGCCCCCGGGCCTGCTGGTCTACGGGGTCTCCTTCAGCGCGCTCGCCGGCGTCGCCCACCTCGCGGTGCGCCGCTTCGCCCGGTACGCGGACCCGCTGATCCTGCCGTGCGCGGTGCTGCTCACCGGGCTGGGCCTGGCGCTGCTGAACCGGCTCGACCAGTCGTACAAGATCGTGCACGCGGCCAAGGGCGACTACCAGAAGCTGCCCGCCGCGCCCTCCCAGGTGATGTGGATCTTCATCGCGGTCGGGGTGGCGATCGGGCTGATCGCGCTGGTCAAGCACCACCGCTTCTTCCAGCGCTACGTCTACATCCTGATGGTGGGCGCGCTGGTGCTGCTGGCCGCGCCGGCCTTCTTCCCCGGCGACACCTTCGGCGCCAAGCGCTGGATCCGGCTGCCCGGCATCTCGCTGGAGCCGGACGAGTTCGTCAAGCTCGCCATCACCGTCTTCTTCGCCGGCTACCTGATGGTCAGCCGCGACGCGCTGGCCCTGGTGGGCCGCAAGGTGCTGGGCCTGAGCCTGCCGCGCGGGCGCAACGCCGGACCGGTGCTGGCGATCTGGGTGATCAGCCTGCTGGTGCTGATCTTCGAGCGCGACCTGGGCACCTCGCTGATCTTCTTCGGCATCTTCATCGTGATGCTCTACGTGGCCACCGAGCGGACCAGCTGGGTGGTGCTCGGCCTGCTGATGGCGGTCGGCGGAGCCGTCGGCGTGGGCACCCTGGAGCCGCACGTGCACGGCCGCGTGGAGGCCTGGCTGCACCCGCTGGACATCTACAAGCCGGTCCACGACAAGGCGCTGATCTCCGACCAGCCCGCGCAGGCGCTGTTCAGCTTCGGCACCGGCCACATCATGGGCACCGGGCTGGGCGAGGGCCGGCCCTGGCTGATCGGCTTCGCCGGGCGCAGCGACTTCATCTTCACCACCGTCGGCGAGGAGCTCGGCCTGGCTGGGGTGACCGCCGTCCTGATGGTCTACGTGCTCTTCATCCAGCGCGGCCTGAAGACCGCGCTGACGCTGACCGACCCGTTCGGCAAGCTGCTGGCCACCGGCCTGTCGGCCGCGGTGGCGCTGCAGGTCTTCGTGGTGGTCGGCGGCGTGAGCGGGCTGATCCCGCTGACCGGCAAGGCGCTGCCGTTCCTGGCCGCGGGCGGGTCCTCCACGGTGGCGAACTGGCTGCTCACCGCGCTGCTGATCAAGCTGAGCGACGCCGCCGGCCGCACCCAGCTGGAACCCGAGCCGGAGCCCTCCGGCTCGATCGCCCCGATCCAGGCCGCCGCACCGGCGGCGGGCGGCGCGGGCGGCGCGGGCGGCACCGAGGGCGAGGGCCGCCCCGGCGGCGAGGGCGCCGCGCCCGGCACGCCGCCACCCACGCCCGCCTACGGTGCGGCGACCACGCACGGCAGCGCGAGCGGTGCTCGCGCCGGCTCGGGCGGGGCGGGAGCCGACGGCTCGACCCCGCCGCCCACGCCGTCGGCGACACCGCTGGCGACGCCGGGGGCGGCCCCGCCGCCCGCCCCCGCCAAGGTCCAGGCCCCCGGCGACCCCGCTGGCCACGCCGGTGGCGACCCCCCTGCCGACCCCGGCACAGGAGATCCCCGGGCAGGCCGGCTACCCGGAGCAGCAGTCCTACGACGGGTCCTACGGCTCCCCGTACGACGCGCGGCCCGCCACCGGCGGCTCGCCCTACGACCCGCAGCCCTACCAGGCCCACCCGGTCGGCGGCCCGCTCTACCCGACCCCGCCCGGCCCGGGCACCGGCTACGAGCCGCCGCAGGCCCCGCCCGCGCCGTACGGGACCCCGCCGACCCCCGGCCACCCCTACGGCGCCGGACCGAACGGCGGCGGCGGCGCGCTCTGACGCCGCCGCGGCCGCACCGCTCCCCGCCCGCGCCGCGCCACCCACTCGCCGCCGCCACCCACCCGGTTGGCGGCGGCGGGCTTTGTCCGACCCCCCATGGTTGCTAGATTGCGCAACTGGGCAAACCGGACAGCCCCCGCCCGCCCGGCGCCCCGCCCCGGCGGGTGGTCCGACCCCGCCCCCGGCCCGTCGGCGACCGCGCGGAGACCCAGATGAACGACCCCCAGGACCAGTCCGGCCGGCGCCGATCGGACCGCCCACCCGGCGCCGACCGGGCCCGGCCCGGGCCCGCCCGCCGCCGGCGCGCCGTCAGGGTCGCCCTGCTGACGGCCACCGCCCTGCTGCTGGCCACCGCCGGCGCCGGCGCCTGGTTCTACGTCCACCTGCTGGGCAACCTCAAGGTCTTCGACGGCGGCGGCGTCGCGGCCGGCCGCCCGCCGGCCGGCCCGACCGACGCCCAGGGCGGCAGTCCCGTCAACGTGCTGCTGCTCGGCTCCGACACCCGCACGGGTGGAAACGAGGACCTCGGCGGCGGCCCGGTCGGCCCGGGCAGCTCCGACACCGCGATCCTGCTGCACGTCTACGGCGACCACCGGCACGCCGTCGGCGTCTGGGTCCCGCGCGACGCGCTGGTGGACATCCCGCCGTGCCGGCTGCCGAGCGGCGGGTGGACCGCCCCGCAGCACGGCCAGATGTTCAACTCGGCCTTCGCGGTCGGCGGCTCCCCGCAGGGCAATCCCGCCTGCAGCCAGAACACCGTGGAGGCGCTGACCGGACTGCGGGTCGACCACACGGTGGTGATCGACTTCCAGGGCCTGGCGACGATGTCCAGCGCGGTCGGCGGCGTCGAGGTCTGCGTGCCGAACGACGTCAACGAGTACGGGATCCACCTGCGCAAGGGCCGCCAGACGGTGGCGGGCCGGCAGGCGCTGGACTACGTGCGCGCCCGCCACGGCATCGGCGACGGCTCCGACATCGGTCGCATCAAGCGCCAGCAGGCCTTCCTGGCCGCACTCGCCCGCCGGATCCAGGACCAGGGGTTCGACCTCACCACCCTGCTGCCGCTGGCCGACGCGGCCACCCGGTCGCTGACCGTCGACCCGGGCCTGGGCACGCCGATGCGGCTGGTCACCTTCGCGCAGTCGCTGCGTTCCATCAGGCTCCCCGACATCACCTTCGTCACCGCGCCCTGGCGCTTCGCCGGGGACCGGGTGGCGCTGGTCCACCCGGACGCCGACACGCTGTGGCAACTGCTGCGCCAGGACCGCACGCTGGACGGCCGGCTCACCGACCCGGCCGGTGCCTCACCCACCGCCGCACCCACCGGCACCGCGCCGACGCCCACCGCGCCGGATTCCGCCGGCCCGGGCGCCGCCGACCCGGCCGCCGACCCGACCGCCGGCCTCGCCGTCCCGGTCACCGTGCTGGACGGCGCGGGCCCCGGCACGGCCGGTCTGGTCCCGCTGGCCGAACGCGACCTGCGGGCCCGCTACTACCAGGAGGTCGAGGCGGGCACCGGCGGCACCGAACACGCCGTCACCACCGTCGACTACCCGCCCGGGCGCCAGGCGGACGCCGAACGGCTGGCGCAGGCCTTCCCCGGCGCCCAGCTGCACGCCGCCGCCACCGCGGACACCCCGCTGACCGTCACCCTCGGCACCGACTATGCCAGGGCCGCCTCCCCCACGGCCCCCGCCACGGCCCCCGCGAGCGCCTCACCCACCGGACCGCCCACCGGCATCGCCCAGAACGCCCGCCCCGCCGACACCGATCCCTGCGCCGGGCTCACCTGACGGCCGGTGTCCCCGGCCCGGCGGGCGGCCCGGCGACGCCCGCCGGGTGGCCGACCGTCAGCCCGCGCGGAAGCTGCCGCTGCCCGGCGGCACGTGGCTGCCGAAGCCGGGCTGCACGGTCAGGGCGGGGCCCAGGCAGAAGGGGTCGGCGAAGACCTGGACCGGCCGGTCGGTCTGGTTGTCCAGCACGTGGGCGGCGAGCGGGAGCTTCACGCACCCGACCGGGTCCCGGTAGACGTCGAGCGGCTGGAGTTCGGTCGAGAAGACCACCACCTCGCCGGTGGCGGCCTGGGCGGGCGGCGCGGCCAGACCGAGCAGGGCGGCGGTGGCGAACAGGGCGGCAAGAGTCGTTGTACGTCGCATGGCGGAACGATCACACAGCGTGGCGGTCTGCACACGCACCATGGCCGAGCGTGTCGTGCCGGCTGTCAACCCTGCCCCGACGGCGCTCTCCCGGACGGGTGAAACTCGGCCTGTCGGACCGTCGAAAAGGTCCCGGTGCCCTAGGGTTCTCCCTGGTGAGACCCGCAATGCGTAGGTAGGGCGGGTGGGACTCGAACCCACGACCCAGGGATTATGAGTCCCCTGCTCTAACCGGCTGAGCTACCGCCCCGACTCACCGCGCCGGCCCTGGCCACCACCGTGGCCGTCCGTCGCAGCACAGACGGCCCCGCAGGGCCGCCTCGGGCAGCATATCCGGTCGATCAGCCGAGGTGCGCGCCGGGGGGCGCGCCACGAGTGCGCTCCCCGGGCCCCGGCGAGCCGCTCGGCCGTGCTGCGGCCCGGTGGCAGGCCCCTCCCGCCCGGGTGAAGCTTGCCTGGACCAACGGGCGGCGGAGGGAGGCGCATGACGGTGCGAAGGGTGGCGCTCGGCGTGGCCGCCGCGCTGGTGATCGCGCTCCCGTCGAGCGGCTGCGGCTCGGCGAAGCAGCCGACCGGCGCCCTGTGGCTGACCCCCTCCCCCAGCGCGAGCGGCGCCTCGCCCGGCGCCGGCGGCTGGGACCGCCAGCGCTTCCTGAACGCCTTCGACAAGCACCGCGGCACCACCAGGACGGCCTCCCCCGGGACGCCCGCCGGCCTGGTCGGCGCACTGTTCACCAACGGCACCGGCGGCGACCACTTCTGCACCGCCAGCGTGGTGGACAGCGCCGGACAGAACCTGATCATCACCGCCGCCCACTGCGTGTACGACCCGGGGGTGGGCCAGCGCGACGACCTGGTCTTCGTGCCGGGCTACCGCGCCGGCGAGAGCCCCAGCGGCGTCTGGCCGCTGGCCGCGATCACGGTGGACCAGAGCTGGGCGGACCACGGGAACCCGGACCTGGACGTCGCCTTCGCGATCGTCCAGCCGCAGAACGGCCGCCAGGTGCAGCAGGTGCTCGGCGCCAACCGGCTGGCCACCGACCAGGGTTACCAGCTGCCGGTGCGGGTGACCGGGTACCCGAGCAGCGGGGACGAGCCGATCACCTGTGTGAACCGCACCGCCCGGCAGAGCGACACCCAGCTGCGGATCGACTGCCCCGACTACACCGGTGGCACCAGCGGCAGCCCCTGGGTGACCGACTTCGACCCGGCCACCCGCACCGGCACGGTGGTCGGGGTGATCGGCGGCTACCAGGAGGGCGGGAACACTCCGGACACCTCGTACAGCAGTTACTTCGGCAGCGGGGTGCAGGCGCTCTTCGACCGCGCCACCGGCTGAGAGGACCCGGGAACCTGGCGTCGGACCGGCCACGCCTGATAGATCTTGACCGACGTCCGGCGCGGCACGCCCCGGCACACGGCGAGAGGCGGCGGGCGATGGCCGGGCGGGGGCTGCGGCGCGGCGTGGTCAAACCGGCGATCGCCACGGCGCTGTCGGTCCTCGCGGTGCTGGCGACCGGCTGCCAGTCGCAGCCCACCGGCCCGCGCGGCGGCCCGCTGCTGACCGCCACCCTCGCCTCCGAGGGCCCGCTGGCCGCCCGGGTGGGGGTGCTGCTGCTGCCCGACCAGGGCGACGCCCGGTCCTGCACCGCCAGCGTGGTGCACAGCCCGGGGGGCGACCTGCTCGCCACCGCCGCGCACTGCGTCTACCGCACCGGCATCGGCCCGGTCGCCGACCTCGCCTTCGAGCCCGGCTTCCGGGACGGCAACGCACCGGGCGGCGGCTGGGTGGTGGACCGGATCACCGTGGACCAGCGCTGGCGCGAGGACGGGGACCCGGAGTACGACGTCGCCTTCGTCACCGTGCGGGACACCGGGGGCCGGCACCTGGAGGACGTGGTCGGCGGCGGCAACGCCCTGGGCGTCAACCGCGGCTTCGGCCTGCCGGTGACGGTCACCGGCTACCCCTTCGACCACGACGAGCCGATCACCTGCAGCACCCGCACCACGGCACAGAGCTCGACCCAGCAGCGCTTCGACTGCGGCGGCTTCTCGGACGGCACCAGCGGCAGCCCCTGGCTGACCGGGATCGACCCGGCCACCGGACTGGGCACCCTGGTCGGGGTGATCGGCGGCTACCAGGCCGGCGGCGACACCCCGGACACCTCGTACAGCGTGAGCTTCGACGACCGGGTGGCGGCGCTCTACGCCCAGGCCACCGCCTGACGCCCCGTCGGGCCGGCCCCGCCCGGGAACGCCGAACGCCCCCCGGCGGACCGGAGGGCGTTCGGTGGGTGGCTCCCCCAATTGG
>NZ_BAAALF010000002.1:33386-50580 GCF_039528135.1 Kitasatospora nipponensis
GACTCGAACCAATAACCTGCCGATTAACAGTCGGCTGCTCTGCCAATTGAGCTATGGGGGACCGTCGTTCCAGGCGGCCACTCCGGTCCGAACCGGGCCGGCCGCCTGAGCTCCCGCAATTGGACTCGAACCAATAACCTGCCGATTAACAGTCGGCTGCTCTGCCAATTGAGCTATGCGGGATTGAGTTGTCCGCTTCGGCGCACACTGCGTGGCGCTTGCTGCGGGACATACATTAGCGCATCCAGGGGGGTGGTCCGCCAATCGCTTTCGCCGCGCGAACCCCGGCCGACCCCCGGGTGCCCCGCCGAGCCCCGCGCGCCGCCCGCTCGGCGCGCCCGGCGGGCGGCCCGAACCGGCGCCGGGGATGCTGGGACAGGCCCGCCGGGTGGTTCGCCGGCGGCCGGGACGGGTAGGGCACCGCGGCAAGCGCCGCGAGAGAGGGTGGAGGCCGCACTATGTGGAAGCTGACGTTCGTCGTGGGAGCAGCGACGGGGTACGTCCTGGGGGCCAGGGCCGGCCGGCAGCGCTACGAACAGATCGCCGCGGCCGCGCAGAAGGTCGCGCGCAACCCCAAGGTCCAGGACGCCACGCAGCGGGCCAGGGTGTCGGCCGGCTCGGCGGCGGGCAAGGCGGTGCACGCGGTCACCGGCCGGGTCGGCGAGAAGCTGCCCGACGCGTTCACCGACCGGGTGCCGTACTTCAACCGCGCGCGGGTCGCGGACGACAGCTGGGGCACCGTGCGGTCCTGAGCCCGCCGGGCGCGCCGCGCACCGGGCCCGGCGGTACCGAGTGGGCAACACTTGCCACGAGCAGCTGAGCCCGGGGCCCCGGCTGAGGCATGATCTCCACCATGGCCATCGTCGCGGGCATCGACAGCTCGACCCTCCGCACCCGGATCGTCGCGTGTGACGCGGACACCGGAGCCGTGCTGCGCTCGGGCAAGGCCGCCCACCCGGCCTCCGAGGCCTCGCAGGCCCGCACCACCGAGGCCGATCCGCAGTCCTGGCTGCACTCGCTGGGCGAGGCGGCCACCGGCGGCCTGCTGGAGGGCGTGCGGGCGATCGGGGTCTCCGCCCAGCAGCACAGCCTGATCGGGCTGGACGCGGGCGGCGTGCTGGTGCGCCCGGCGCTGCTGTGGACCGACCCGCGCTCCTCGGGCGCGGCGGCCGCCCTGGTGGACGCGCTGGGCGGTCCGGCCGCCTGGACGGAGGCGATCGGCGCGGTCCCGGCCGCCACCTACACGATCGCCAAGATGCGCTGGCTGGCGGAGTTCGAGCCGGCCAACGCCCGCCGGATCGCGGAGGTGCTGCTGCCGCACGACTGGCTGGTCTGGCAGCTGCTGGGCCACCCGCAGCGGCGCACCACCGACCGCGGGGACGCCTCCGGCACCGGCTACTGGTCGCCGATCACCGGCGAGTACCGGCAGGACCTGATCAAGCTGGCGCTGGGCCACGAGCTGCTGCGGCTGCCGGACGTGCTCGGCCCCAGCGAACCGGCCGGACACACCCCCGAGGGACTGCTGATCTCGGCCGGCACCGGCGACAACATGGCCGCCGCGCTGGGCCTGGGCCTGGGCCCGGGCGACGCGGTCGTCTCGCTCGGCTCCTCGGGCACCATCTTCGCCGTCCACGACCAGCCCGTGGTGGACCCCAGCGGCACGGTCTCCTCGTTCGCCGACGCCACCGGCCACCACCTGCCGATGGTCGGCACGCTCAACGCCGCACAGGTGCTGCGGGCCACCGCCAACCTGCTCGGCCGCGACCTGGAGGGCCTGAGCGCGCTGGCCCTGCAGTCCTCGCCGGGCGCGTACGGCATGGTGCTGCTGCCCTACCTGGACGGCGAGCGCACCCCCAGGCTGCCGCACGCCGCGGGCACCCTGACGGGCCTGCGGACCGAGTCGATGACCGCCGAGCACCTGGCGCGGGCCGCCGTGGAGGGCATGCTCTGCAACATCGCGGACGCCCTGGACACCATGCGGGCCAAGGGCGTGGCGGTGCGCCGGGTGGTGCTGCTCGGTGCGGTCGGGCGGCTCGCCGCGGTCAGCGAGATCGCGCCGCTGATCTTCGGCATCCCGGTGGTGATACCGCCACCCGGCGACCACGCGGCGCGCGGCGCGGCCCGGCAGGCCGCCTGGGCGCTGGCCGGCACGCCCGAGCCGCCGCAGTGGGAGCTGCCCGAGGCCCTCACCCTGGAGCCGGACCCCGACCAGCCCTTCGGCCAGGCGGTCCGTCAGCAGTACGCCGTGGTGCGCGACCAGATCCACCCGGAGGTCGCCGACCGGCCGTAGCGCCGCGCGCCGTTCCGACCCGAACGGTCCGCCAGGCCCTAGCGTGGTGGCCCCGGCATCCGAGTGAAGGGCAGGCCTCGTGGCGTTGCACCAGGGCTCCAGCAAGGACAACCGAGTCTCCGTCAACGCCCTGCTGGGCGAGGCGGATCCGGTCAGCGCGATGCGGCTGGCCCCACCCAAGCACCGGCTGCACCACACGCCGATCCCGCCGCACGCCGCCTACCAGCTGATCCACGACGAGCTGATGCTGGACGGCAACGCCAAGCTCAACCTGGCCACCTTCGTCACCACCTCGATGGAGGCCCAGGCGGACAAGCTGATGGCGGAGTGCCTCGACAAGAACATGATCGACAAGGACGAGTACCCGCAGACCGCCGAGCTGGAGCGGCGCTGCGTGGCGATCCTGGCGGACCTGTGGCACGCGCCCGACCCCGAGCAGGCGGTCGGCTGCTCCACCACCGGCTCCAGCGAGGCCTGCATGCTGGCGGGCCTGGCGCTCAAGCGCCGCTGGATGCGCCGCAACCAGGAACGCTACGACGCCGGCGCCCGGCCCAACCTGGTGATGGGCGTCAACGTCCAGGTCTGCTGGGAGAAGTTCGCCAACTTCTGGGAGGTGGAGTGCCGCCTGGCGCCGATGGAGGGCGAGCGCTTCCACCTCGACGCCGAGCAGGCGGTGGCGCTCTGCGACGAGAACACCATCGGCGTGGTGGCCGTGCTGGGCTCCACCTTCGACGGCTCCTACGAGCCGGTCGAGCAGATCTGTGCCGCGCTCGACGACCTCCAGGAGCGCACCGGGCTGAACGTGCCGGTGCACGTCGACGGCGCCTCGGGCGCCATGGTGGCACCGTTCCTGGACCCGGAGCTGTCCTGGGACTTCCGGCTGCCGCGGGTCGCCTCCATCAACACCTCCGGGCACAAGTACGGGCTGGTCTACCCGGGCGTGGGCTGGGCGCTGTGGCGCGACCGGGAGGCGCTGCCCGAGGAGCTGGTCTTCAAGGTCAACTACCTGGGCGGCGACATGCCGACCTTCGCGCTGAACTTCTCCCGGCCCGGCGCCGAGGTGGTCGCGCAGTACTACACCTTCCTGCGGCTGGGCCACGAGGGGTACCGCGCGGTCCAGCAGTCCTGCCGCACGGTGGCCCGCCACCTGGCCACCGGGATCGAGCGCCTGGGCGTCTTCAAGCTGATCACCCGCGGCGACCAACTGCCGGTCTTCGCCTTCACGGTGGCCGACGGGGTGAGCGCCTTCGACGTCTTCGACGTCTCGCGCCGGCTGCGCGAGCGCGGCTGGCAGGTGCCCGCCTACACCTTCCCCGACAACCGCACCGACCTGTCGGTGCTGCGGGTGGTCTGCCGCAACGGGTTCACCCTGGACCTGGCCGAGATGCTGCTGGCCGACCTGGCGCGGCTGCTGCCCGAGCTGCTGCGCCAGTCGGGGCCGGCCCAGGCTCGGGGAATCGAGGCGCGCTCCGGCTTCCACCACTGAGCGCCACCGGCTCCCCCCTCCACCGGACGGGCGCCCGTTCCCCCCTGCACGCTGCGCCGATCGGGCGATAGCGGGCCTGTCGCGGTGCGCGCGCGGGCATCCCGTGATCAACGGATGAGTAGATGAGTGATCGTCATACTCATCGGACTCCGTACTGACTGACAGGACGTCAGGAAGAGGGATCACGTGCGCGCCCTGCGACCCATCAGAGCCTCCGCCCCCCGTGTACTGGCGGCCTGCGCCGCCCTACTGGCCGCCCTCGCCGTACCGTCGGCGCAGGCCGCCACCGCTGTCCGGCAGGCCGCGAGCCACCGTGCGGTGGTGGCCGACCCGGCCCAGTACGTCAATGCGTTCGTCGGCACCAAGCAACTCGCCCCCGACTTCGGCAACGGCGGCGGGGCGGGCAACACCTTCCCGGGCGCCACCGCGCCGTTCGGCATGGTCCAGTGGAGCCCGGACACGGTCACCTACCAGCACGGTGGCTACTTCTACGACGACCAGCGGGTCCGTGACTTCAGCCTCACCCACCTCTCCGGCGCGGGCTGCGGCGACTACGGCAACATCCCGATCATGCCGGTGCTGGGCGACAGTCCGGTGGACCACTACAGCTTCTCGCACGCCAACGAGTCGGCCTCCCCGGGTCAGTACGCGGTCACCTTCGACAACGGGCTGCGCGCCGAACTCGCCGCCACCCAGCGTTCCGGCATCGCGCGGTTCAGCTACCCCGCGGGCCAGCGCGCCTCGCTGACCATCGACGCCGGCAAGGCGTTCAACAACGCCTCCGGCCGGCTCACCATCGGCAGTGACCGGATCACCGGCTACACCGACAGCGGCGGCTTCTGCGGCACCGGCAACCACTACCGGCTCTACTTCACGGCCGTCTTCGACCGTCCGTTCAGCCGCTCGGGCATCGTGCACGGCGGGGTGCTGGACACCGCCAGCCGGACGGCCACCGGTGCCTCGCACGGCCTCGCGCCGCACCCGGCCAAGACCGCCGCGGCCCAGGACGAACAGGGCGGCCCCGGCGGCACCCAGCTCCCCGACCAGCACCCGCAGCTGGCGCAGGCGCCCTCGGGCGCGCTGGCACTGGTCTCCTTCGACACCTCCACCGATCGCGCGGTCACCGCCAGGGTCGGCATCTCCTTCGTCTCCACCGACAACGCGCTGGCCAACCTGCAGGCCGAGCAGGGCGGCGCCGGCTTCGAGCAGATCGCCGCCGCGAGCCGCGGGAGCTGGAACCAGATGCTGGGGCGGATCGCCGTCCAGGGCGGCAGCACCCGTGACACGCGCGTCTTCTACAGCGCGCTCTACCACGCGATGCTCCACCCGAGCGTGCTCAGCGACGTCGACGGGCGCTACCCCGGATTCGACGGGCAGGTGCACACCGCGCCGCCCGGCCATGCCCAGTACGCCGACTTCTCCGGCTGGGACGTCTACCGCTCGCAGGTCCAGCTGCTGGGCCTGCTGGCGCCCGGGGAAGCCTCCGACATCGCCCAGTCGATCGTCAACCAGGGCGCCCAGGGCGGGTACTTCGACCGCTGGACGCTGGCGAACGGCGGGACCGGGGTGATGGTCGGCGACCCGCTGCCGATCATCGCCAGCGACCTGCACGCCTTCGGTGCGACCGAGTTCGACGCCCGGGGCCTGCTCCGGCTCGCACAGGACGGCACCCGCAAGGACCTCGAGCGCAGCGGGCACGCGCAGTACGACGGCGAGGGCTTCGTCCCGGCCGACCTCCAGGGTGAGTGGGGGTCCGCCTCGGAGACCCTGGAGTATGCCGGCGCCGACTTCGCGATCGCCCAACTCGCCGACCGCCTGGGCGACTCCGAGACTCACGACACCTTCCTGCACCGCTCGGCGAACTGGCGCAACCTGATGAACGCCGACAGCCACTACCTCCAGCCGCGCAACGCCGACCACAGCTGGCCGGGCTTCGACCCGACGTCGCAGAACGGCTTCGCCGAGGGCGACAGCGCCCAGTACACCTGGGCGATCACCCACAACCCGCGCGGCCTCTTCGACGCCATGGGCGGCGACGCCACCGCCGTCGCGCGGCTGGACACCTTCTTCGGCAAGCTCAACGCCGGCCCCGGCGCCCCCAACGCCTATCTCGGCAACGAGCCCTCGTTCTCCATCCCGTGGCTCTACGCCTACGCCGGGCGCCCCGACCGCACCCAGGACGTGGTCCGCCGGGCGCTGACCACGCTCTTCTCCGACACCCCGGACGGCGAGGTGGGCAACGACGACCTGGGCGAAATGTCCTCGTGGGCCGTCTGGGCCGCCCTGGGGATGTACCCGCAGGTCCCCGGGCGCGCCGAACTCGTGCTGGCCAGCCCGCAGTTCCCGGCCATCACGATCACCCGCGGCAACGGGGTGACGATCGACGTCAACGCCCCGGGCGCCTCCACCGACGCCCGCTACGTCACCGACCTGAGGGTCGACGGCGTCCCGTCCGGACGCCCCTGGCTGACGGAGGACTTCGTGCGCACCGGCGGCACCCTGGAGTACGGCCTGGACACCCGGCCGGCGCCCGGCTGGGGCACGGCACCGGCCGACGCGCCGCCGTCCTTCGACGTCGGCCCGGCGCACGCGGTCACCGGGACCGTCACCGGACTCGCCGGCAAGTGCGTGGACGTGGACCACAGCCAGGTCGCCAACGGCACCCGGGTGCAGCTCCAGCAGTGCAACGGCAGTGCGGCCCAGCAGTGGACCCTCGCCCCGGACGGCACCCTGCGGGCGCTGGGCCACTGCCTGGACCTCGACCAGAGCGGGACCGCCGACGGCACCGTGGCGCAGCTGTGGGACTGCAACGGCACCGGCGCCCAGCAGTGGTGGCCGCGGGCGGACGGCTCGCTGGTCAACCAGCCCTCCGGCCGGTGCCTGGACGTGCCGCAGGGCAACAGCGCCGACGGCACCGGGCTGGAGCTGTGGGACTGCAACGGCGCGGACAACCAGCGCTGGGCGGTGCCGCGGTAGGGCTCGGCGGCAGTGGCCCGGGGCCCGTCCGGCCGGTGGCCGGGCGGGCCCTGCCGCGCGTCGGGGACGTCCTACGACGCCGCCCCGGCGGCCGTCTCGTGCGTCCCGTGCGTCCCGTGCGTCCCGTGCGTCCCGTGCCAGGAGTCCCAGAGCGCGGCGTAGGCCCCGCCGTCGGCCACCAGCTGGTCGTGGGTGCCCAGCTCGGCGAGCCGGCCGTCGGCCAGCACGGCCACCCGGTCGGCGTCGTGGGCGGTGTGCAGGCGGTGGGCGATGGCGATCACCGTGCGGCCGTCCAGCACCGCGGCCAGCGCGCGCTCGGCGTGCCGGGCGGTGGCGGGATCGAGCAGTGCGGTGGCCTCGTCCAGGATCAGCGTGTGCGGATCGGCCAGCACCACCCGGGCCAGCGCGAGCTGCTGGGCCTGGGCGCCGTCCGGGCGGTACCCGGTGGGCCCCAGTTCGGTCTCCAGGCCGGCCGGCAGCTCGGCCACCCAGTCGGCGCCGACCACCGCGAGCGCGGCCCGTAGCTGCGCCTCACCCGCCGTTGGCGCCGCGAGCAGCAGGTTCTCCCGCACGGTGCCCAGGAAGATGTGCTGCTCCTGGGTCACCAGGACCACCTGGCGGCGCAGTTGCTCGGGGCCGAGCTCGGCGACCGGCACCCCGCCGACCGTCACCGTGCCGGTGTGCGGGGCCTCGATGCCGGCCAGCAGCCGGCCCAGCGTGGACTTGCCGGCGCCGGACGGGCCCACCACCGCCAGCCGCTCGCCGGGACGGACCGTCAGGTCGACGCCGTGCAGCACGTCGGGCCCGCCGTCGTAGGCGTAGCTCGCGCCGGCCACCTCGATCCGGTCGTCCGCCGGCGCGGCGCCGCCGGGCGCGGCCTGCGCCGCCGGCCGGGCCAGCCCCTCGATCCGGGCGAAGGAGGCACTGCTGCTCTGCACCTGCTCGACCTGGAAGAGCACGGCGAGGACCGGGTCGGCCAGCTGGCGCAGGTACAGCGCCGAGGCGACCACCGTGCCCACGCTCACCACGCCGTGCGCGTTCAGGATCCCGCCGAGCAGCAGCACCGCGGCCACCGGCACCGCGTAGGCGACGTCCACCACCGGGAAGAGCACGCTGCGCAGGAAGAGCGTCCTGGTCCGGGTCCGCCGGCAGGCCTCGACCGCCTCGTGGCAGGCCGCCAGCCGGCGCTGCTGCAGGCCCAGCGCCTCGACGGTGCGGGCACCGGCGGCGGTGGCCGCCAGCACCTCGGCGAGCACCGAGTTGGCGGCGCCCTCGGCGAGGTAGGCCTCGCGCGCCCGGTTCAGGTACCAGCGGGTGACCCCCCAGACGGCGAGCAGGCCGAGCAGGCCGCAGCCGCCGAGCAGCGGGTTGACGGCCAGCACCACGACGAGGATGAGCAGGACCTGGAGGCCGGCGATGAACAGCTCGGGGCCCACGTCGCGCAGGGTGGTGGCGACCGCCTCGACGTCGGCGGTGCCGCGGGCGGTGAGGTCGCCGGTGCCGGCCCGCTCCACCACCGCGGTCGGCAGCGCGAAGGCGCGGTCCAGGAAGCCCTCGCGGATCCGGGCCGCGGTGCGCTCGCCGAATCGGTGGGCCAGGTAGCGGGCCGAGCGGGCGAGCAGCAACTGGGCGAGGGCGAAGACCAGCACGCCCAGCGCGAGCCGGTCCACGGCCGCGGTCCCGCCGTGCCGGCGGACGGTGTCGATGATCCGGCCCAGCAGCCACGGGCCGGCCAGCGCGGCCGCCGCGGCGAGCGCGTTGAGGGTGAGCACGGCGGCGAAGGCGCGGCCGTCCAGGCGGAGCAGGCCCAGCGCGGCGCGGCGCACCGCGCGGGGCTCGGCGACGGGCAGCTGACGGTTCATCGCAGGGCCTCCTCGGGGGACGCGGTGGCGCCGGACCGCTCGGACCGGTCGGTGTCGCGGGCCACCAGGGCCCGGTAGCCGGGCTCGGTGCGCAGCAGTTCGCGGTGGCTGCCGGAGGCCGCGACGGTGCCGTCGACCAGGTAGTGGACCACCTCCGCGCGGTCCAGCAGCACCGGCGAGGTGCTGGTCACCAGGGTGCTGCGACCCGCCCGGGCGGCCGGCAGCCGGGCGGCCACCGCCGCCTCGGTGTGCGCGTCCAGCGCCGAGGTGGGCTCCACCGCCAGCAGCACCTCCGGCTCGGCGAGCAGTGCCCGGGCCAGCCGCAGCCGCTGGCGCTGGCCGCCGGAGAGGTTGCGGCCCTGCGCGTCGATCGCCGAGTCCAGGCCGTGCGGCAGGCCGTTCACCACGTCCTGGGCGGCCGCCGCATGCAGGGCGGCGGCGATGTCCGACTCCGCGCGCTCGCGCCGGCCGGCCAGCAGGTCGCGCAGGGTGCCGGCGAAGAGGTCGGCCTCGTTGTCGGCCACCACGATCCGCTCGCGCACCGGGCCCGGGTCCATCCGGTCCAGCCGCCGGCCGTCCCAGGTGGCGGCCGAGTCGGCGAACCGGCCCAGCCGGTCCACCACGGCGGCCGCCTCGCCCGGGCGGGCGCTGACCAGCGCCGTCAGCCGACCGGGCGCCAGCTCGACGCCGGAGTCGGGGTCGTGCAGCGTCGCGGGGCCCTCGGGGAGTTCCTCGGCCGCGCCCCCCGTGCCGGCGCCCGAGGCCCGCGCGGGCTCCAGGCGCAGGAAGCGGATCACCCGGGCGGCGCTGACCAGGCCGCGGCTGATGTCGTGGCCGGCCTCGATGAAGAAGCTCACCGGCACCACCAGCACCGCCACGTACCCGTAGACCGCGACCAGCTGGCCCGGGGTGATGCTCCCGTGCGCGGCCATCCGGGCGGCCAGCCAGGTGACGGCGGCCAGGAAGAGGGCGGGCAGGCCGCCGCCGAGCGCCTGGAGCCAGCTGGTCACCACGCCGACCCGGTAGCCGTCGGCGCACAGGTGCTGCGACTCGCGCCGGTAGCGCTCCGCGTAGAGCTCCTTGCCGCCCAGCCCGCCCAGCACCCGCAAGCCCCCGACCAGGTCCGCCAGCCGCGCCGCGAGCGCGCCCTGGCGCTCGCGGTAGGCGGCCTCGCGGCGCTGCAGCCGGCTGAGCAGCGGGCCGACCAGCACGGCGAGCAGCGGCACGCCGAGCAGCACCACGGCGGCCAGCAGCGGGGAGATGGCGAGCAGCAGCGCGGCCACCACCAGGTAGGCGACGACGCCGCCCACCCCGGGCCCGATGCAGGTCAGCGCCATGCTCATCCGCCCCACGTCGCCGATGCCGATGGTGACCACCTCGCCGGCACTGACCCGGCGCGGCAGCACCGCACCGAGCCGGGTCGCCTGACGCACCACCACCTCCACGGTGCGGAAGGAGGCGTTCATCCGGAGCTTGGTCATGGTGCGGTGCCGCAGCCCGCCCAGCACGGCGTTCACCACCGCCACCGCCACCAGCGCGCCGACCCAGCCCAGCAGCGCACCCGTGTGCCCCGCCTGCAAGCCGTCGTCGATCGCCCGCGACAGCAGGTAGGGCGGCAGGGTGAGCGAGGCCATCCAGACGCTGCCGAGCAGCGCCCCGGCCGCGGCCCGCCAGGGCTGGCAGATGATGAGCCACCAGAGGTAGCGGAGCGGGCTGCGCACATCAGGGTCTGTACGGACGATCGTCACAGCCGCGACTCTAGGCCACGCCGCCTGAGCGGTCATCAGTCCAGGTAGCCGCGCAGTTGGTCGGCGAAGGCGTGGTCGCGCAGCTTGGCCAGGGTCTTGGACTCGATCTGGCGGATCCGCTCGCGGGTGACCCCGAAGAGCGCGCCGATCTCCTCCAGGGTGCGCGGGCGTCCGTCCACCAGTCCGTAGCGCAGCTCGACCACCTTGCGCTCGCGCTCGCCCAGGATGGCCAGCACCGCCTCCAGGTGCTGGCGCAGCAGCAGGAACGCGGCGCTCTCCACCGGGGAGGCGGCGTCGGCGTCCTCGATCAGGTCGCCGAGGGCGACGTCCTCCTCCTCGCCGATCGGGGTGTGCAGCGAGACGGGCTCCTGGGCCAGCCGCAGCACCTCGCGCACCCGGGCCTCCGGCAGCTCCAGCACCAGGCCGACCTCGGCCGCGGTCGGCTCGCTGCCCCGCTCCTGGAGCAGCCGGCGCTGCACCCGCAGCACCCGGTTGATCAGCTCGACCACGTGCACCGGGACCCGGATGGTGCGGGCCTGGTCGGCCAGCGCCCGGCTCATCGACTGCCGGATCCACCAGGTCGCGTAGGTGGAGAACTTGTAGCCGCGGGTGTAGTCGAACTTCTCCACCGCCCGGATCAGGCCCAGGTTGCCCTCCTGGACCAGGTCGAGCATGGTCAGCCCGCGGCCGATGTAGCGCTTGGCGACCGAGACCACCAGGCGCAGGTTGGCCTCGATCAGGCGGCGCTTGGCGATCCGGCCCAGCACCACCAGGTGGTCCAGGTCGTCCGCCAGCCGGTCGTCGGGCGGGCGCGCGCCGTGCCGGTTCAGGAAGGCCTCGGCGAACAGGCCGGCCTCGACCTGGCGGGCGAGCTCCACCTCCTCGGCGGCGGAGAGCAGGCGGATCCGGCCGATCTCGCGCAGGTACTGGCGGAACAGGTCGGCGGCCGGGCCGGTCGACTCCTCGATCGGCACCCGGCGCGGCTGTTCGTCGGGGTCCGCGTCGGGGTCGGGGTCCGCGTCACGGCCGGCCGCCAGGTCGGGGTCGGGCTCGGCCTCCGGATCGGCGTCGGGATCGGGGTCGGCGTCGGGAACGGCCCCGAGGTCGTCGGTCCCCGGTCCTCTCTCGGGCTCGTCGGCCTCCTCCAGGGCCGGGCCCGCGCCCTGGTAGTCGCTCTGGGTGGTGGCGGTCTCCAAGGGGCCCACCCTTCCGCGAGCCTGCCGGCCCGGATTCGACGGACTGAGACCCCCTCAGTGTGGGGTACGCCACACTCCCCCGCCGAGAGTCCTGCGCCGAGTTTCCGTTCCGATCCCGCCCGGAGCCGGTTCGCGAGGGGGGCCGGCGTCGCGTCAGAGCCCGGCCGCGCCGCGGGTGCGCAGGTTGTCGTCGTACTGCTGCAGCGCCCACAACTCCTGCTGCACCGGCCCCGACTGCTCGGCGGTGGCCCGGTTGCCGAGCCGCTGGAGCTGGGCACGGACCTCGTCCACCCGGCGTTTGACCGAGGCCCGGCGCAGGTTGACCAGGAACTCGCCGGCGTAGATCTCGTCCGGCTTGCGCCGGGTGCGGATCGGCTCCACCGTCAACTCGGTGACCAGCGAACGGACCTGGTCGTGCTCGCAGGCGTCCCGCACGGCCGTCACGAAGTCCGCCGCCGTGCAGCCGTGCAGCACCCCGCCGGCCTGGCCGATCGCCCGCCTGACGGCCGCGTACGGCGGCGCGGTGAACTCGTCCTCGGCGTACTGGTCGAACGTCGGACTGACCAACTCCGGGCACTGGATGGCGAGTTTGAGCAGCTCACGCTCGACGAACTGGCCCGGGTCGCGGGCGTCGAGGCGGTAGGCCACGCGCTGCGGGGCCGCGGTCGGCACGGCCTGCGGCTCGATCCGCCGCGGTGCCTGCTGGCGCCCCTGCTGCGGGGACTCGCGCTGCCAGCGGGCGATCTGGCCGACCCGGCGGACCACGAACTGCTCGTCCAGGATGCCGAGCAGGCCGGCCAGTTGGACGGCGTACTCGTGCCGGATCGAGGGGTCCTTGATCCGCGCGACGATCGGCGCGGCCTCCTCCAGCGCCGCCGCCCGGCCCTCGGCCGCGTCCACCCGGTGGCGCTGGACGGCCGAGCGCAGCGCGAACTCGAAGAGCGGGACGGGGTTGGCGATCAGCTCGCGCACCGCCTCCTCGCCCTGGGCCAGCCGCAGGTCGCACGGGTCCATGCCGCCGGGGGTGATCGCGATCGAGGTGCGGGCGGCGAACTTCTGGTCGTCCTCGAAGGCGCGCAGCGCCGCCTTCTGGCCGGCCGCGTCGCCGTCGAAGGTGAAGACGGTCTCCCCGCGGTACTGCGAGGTGTCCATCAGCAGTCGGCGGATGATCTTGATGTGGTCCTCGGCGAAGGCGGTGCCACAGGTGGCCACCGCCGTCGTGACGCCGGAGAGGTGGCAGGCCATCACGTCGGTGTAGCCCTCGACCACCACCGCCCGCCCGCTCTTGGCGATCTCCTTCTTGGCCAGGTCGATGCCGTAGAGGACGTGCGACTTCTTGTAGATCGGTGTCTCGGGGGTGTTCAGGTACTTGGGCCCGTTGTCGTCCTCGCGCAGCCGGCGCGCACCGAAGCCGATCACCTCGCCCGCGGTGTCGCGGATCGGCCAGACCAGTCGGCCGCGGAAGCGGTCGATCAGGCCGCCGCGCTGCCCCTGCGAGGCCAGGCCGCCCAGCAGGATCTCCTTGTCGGCGAAGCCCTTGCCGCGCAGGTAGCGCACCAGGTGCTCCCAGCCCGCCGGCGCGTAGCCGACCCCGAAGTGCGCCGCCGCGGCGGCGTCGAAGCCGCGCTCGGCCAGGAAGGTCCGGCCGATCTCGCCCTCCGCCGACTGCAGCTGCTCCTCGTACCAGGCGGCGGCCACCTTGTGCGCCTCGACCAGCCGGGTCCGCTCACCGCGCTGCCCGCGCTGGGAGTAGCCGCCCTCCTCGTAGCGCAGGGTGATGTTGGCCTGGGCGGCCATCCGCTCGACGGCCTCGGCGAAGGAGAAGTGCTCGATCTTCATCAGGAAGCTGATGGTGTCGCCGCTCTCCTGGCAACCGAAGCAGTGGAAGACGCTCTTGCTGGGGTTGACGTAGAAGGAGGCCGACTTCTCGTCGTGGAACGGGCAGACGCCCTTCAGCTGGCCGCCACCGCCGTTGGTGAGCTGGACGTAGTCGCTGACCACCACGTCGATGGGCAGCGCGCTGCGCACCGCCTGCACGTCTTCATCCCTGATCCGCCCTGCCACCCCGGAAGTCTACGGCTTCGGGGCGACGTTCAGCGGGGCCGATCGACGGGCCGATCCGCGGGACCGGTCGGCGCCGCCCGGGCGGGCCGCTCAGCCCCGGCCGGTGAGGCGGGCGTGCAGGGCGAGCGCCGAGGCGTCGGTGAGGGTGGCGATCTGGTCGATCACCGCCCGCTGGGCGGCGCGGTCGTCCGCCGCCTCGGCGTACTGGGCGGCGAAGACCGGGTCCAGCTCGGCGGGCCCGCGGGCGGCGAGCACCTCGGCGAGCTCGGCGATCACGATCCGCTGGCGGGAGCGCAGCTGGGCCTGCTCGTCGCGCTGCATCACGTAGCGCACCGCCACCGCCTTGAGCACCGCGCACTCGATCCGCACCGAGTCCGGCACCACCAGGGTGGCCGCGTAGCGGGTGAGCGGGCCCGGTCCGTAGCGGGCCCGGGTGGCCTGCTCGGCGGCCAGGCAGAACCGGCCGATCAGCTGGCTGGTGAAGTCCTTCAGGCCGGCCCGTCCGCGCGGCGAGCCGTCGTAGCCGCGCGGCCACCACTCGGCCGCCTGCAGCCGGTCCAGCGCCTCGCCGAACTCGGCCTCCTCGGCCTGCGGGGCGTAGCGCCGGGCCACCTCGAAGAGCCCGGCCCGCTCGGTGCGGCTGCGCAGGGCGGCCGGGTCGATGTGCCCGGCGTACAGGCCGTCCTCGACGTCGTGGGTGGAGTAGGCGACGTCGTCCGACCAGTCCATCACGGTGGCCTCGAAGCACTTGCGGCCCTGCGGCGCCCCGGCCCGCAGCCACTCGAAGACCGGCAGGTCGTCGCCGTAGACGCCGAACTTGCCGGAGCCGGGCTCGCTCGGGTGGCCGCCGCGGGCCCAGGGGTACTTGGTCGCCGCGTCCAGGGTGGCCCGGGTCAGGTTGAGGCCCACGCTGCGGCCGGGCCGCGGTGCCAGGCCGGCGGGGTCCGCGCCCGGCGGCGCGAAGCGCTTGGGTTCGAGCCGGGTCAGGATGCGCAGCGACTGCGCGTTGCCCTCGAAGCCGCCGCAGCTCTCGGCGGCCTGGTCCAGCGCCTCCTCGCCGGTGTGGCCGAACGGCGGGTGGCCGATGTCGTGGGCCAGGCAGGCGGTCTCCACCAGGTCCGGGTCGCACCCCAGCGCCGCGCCCAACTCCCGCCCCACCTGACCGCATTCGAGCGAGTGGGTGAGCCGGGTGCGCGGGAAGTCGCTGCGCATCGGCGCGACCACCTGGGTGGTGCCGGCCAGCCGGCGCAGGGCCGCGGAGTGCAGCACCCGGGCGCGGTCGCGCTGGTAGGCGGTACGACCGGGGCGCTTGTCCGGCTCGGGCACCCAGCGGGCCTGCGCGTGCTCGGGGTCGCCCTGGGCCGGCTCGTCGAGGTCGACGGGGAACGGGAAGGGGGTCAGGCGGTCGAGGGGGTCCGGGGTGTCGCTGCGGTGCGAGGTGGCGTCCATATACCAGCACCGTACGCCGCCGCTCGGACGCTTCGGGGGTGCGCCGCCCGCTCGGAATGTTGCAGAGAACTCTCTGCAGATATACCTATGCAGAGAACACTCTGCACGCTAGGGTTTCCCTCATGAAGCACGGCACCGAGGACACCAACCCCCCGCCCCAGGCCAAGGCCTCCCGCACGGTCGACCCGCGCAGCCTGCGCGCCCTGGCCCACCCGCTGCGGATGCGGATCCTGGACGAGCTCAAGGACCAGGGCCCCGCCACCTCCGCCAGGCTCGCCGACCGGCTCGGCGAGAACACCGGCACCGTCAGCTGGCACCTGCGCCACCTGGCCGAGCACGGCTACATCGAGGAGGAGACGGGCCGCGGCACCAAGCGCGAGCGCTGGTGGCGGGTCACCGAGGGCACGCTGGTCTTCAACACCAGCGAGCTGACGATCGACCCGCAGACCCGCGAGGCGCTCTCCAGCTACAAGCAGCACTACCTGGAGCGCAGCTTCCAGCGGGCCGCCCGGGCCCTGTCGGTGCCCGCCACCGGCGCCTGGGTGGGCACCGGGAACATGTCCGACTGGGGCGACGTGCGGATGACCCCCGAGCAGCTCAGGGCGCTCGGCGCGGAGTTGCTGGAGGTGATCGGCCGGCACGTCCCGGCCCCCGACGCCCCCGTGCCGCCCGACGCCCAGCCCGTGCTGATCCAGTTCCAGACCCTGCCGATGCTGCCCGCCACCTCGAAGGAGAACCCCGCACCGTGAAGACCACCACCACCGCCACCGTCACCGCGTCCACCGCCACCGCCGAGGAGGCCACCGCCGCCGAGCAGGCCGTCCGCCTCGCCGAGCCCTCCCGCCGCGGTGGCCTGCTGCGCCGCCACCGCGACTTCCGACTCCTCTTCACCGGCGAGGTGGCCGGCAAGTACGGATCCTCGGTCACCGGCCTGGCCTTACCGCTGGCCGCCCTGACCGTCCTGCACGCCGGGGCCTTCCAGGTCAGCGCGCTGACCGCGGCCACCTGGGCGCCCTGGCTGCTCTTCGGCCTGCCGGCCGGCGCCTGGGTGGACCGGCTGCGCCGACGCACCGTCATGCTGGTGGCGGCCGCGGTCCAGCTGCTCTGCTACCTGACGGTGCCCCTCGCCGCCGCCCTGCACCTGCTGAGCTACCTCCAGCTGCTGGCCGTGGCGCTCTGCGCCGGGACCGGCGCGGTCTTCTTCCAGACCGCCTACACCGCCTACCTGCCGAGCCTGGTGGCCGAGCCGGACCGCGCGGAGGGCAACGCCAAGCTGCAGGGCAGCGCCTCGGCCGCGCAGATCGTCGGCCTCGGCTCGGGCGGCGTGCTCGCCCAGGCCTTCGGCCCGGTCAACAGCCTGCTGGCCAACACCGTGACCTTCCTGGTCTCGCTGGTCTGCACCGGTGCCATCCGGCAGCGCGAGCCGCTGCGCGCGGCGGCCGACCGCCGCCGGCGCACCCTGCTCAGCGAGGTGGGCGAGGGCCTGCGGCTGGTCACCCGGGACCCCTGGCTGCGTCCCTTCATCCTGCACGGCTCGCTCTGCAACCTCGCCCTGACGGCCTACCAGTCGATCCTGGTGGTCTTCCTGCTGGACCGCGCCCACCTGGGACAGGGCGCCATCGGCACCCTGATCGGCGCCGCCAGCCTCGGCGGCATCCTGGGCGCCGCGCTGGCCCGCCGGGTCGGCGCCGCGATCGGCACGGCCCGCGCGATGCTCCTCTTCCTGCTCGGCCTGCCGACCCTGGCGCTGCTCATCCCGCTCACCAGCGGCGGCGCCGGCCTGCTCTGCTTCCTGCTCGGGGGCCTTGCCGTCTCGGGCGGCGTGGTGGCCGGCAACGTCCTGCGCGCCACCTTCACCCAGCGCTACACCCCGGCCGAGCTGCTCGGCCGGATCTCCGCCACCGGCGCCTTCCTCAACTACGGCACCATCCCGCTGGGCGCCCTGCTCGGCGGCTCGCTGGCCACCGGCCTCGGCCTGCTGCCCGCGATGTGGCTGGCCACCGGCGCCGTCCCGCTGGCCGCCCTCGTCCTCTGGTTCTCCCCGCTGCGCCACCACCGCGACCTGCCCACCGACCTGGTCATGCAGTCGGCCGCCGGCTGAGCACCCGCAGCACCCGGACCCC
>NZ_BAAALF010000002.1:50590-154422 GCF_039528135.1 Kitasatospora nipponensis
GACGGCTGCACGGTGACGTGCGCGGCGGGGTCCGGGGCGTGTGACCGGGCGGCTCAGACGATCGGGCGGCCGCTCGCGGTGGTGGCCGGGACCTCCTCGTTCACGTCCCAGTGCTCGACGATCAGGCCGCCCTCCAGGCGGAAGACGTCGACCACCGCCAGCCCCCGCTCCCCCGGCGCCGGGACGACGTGCGCGTGGACGAAGACCAGGTCACCCTCGGCGGCGATCCGGCGCGGCTCGAAGCGCAGCTGCGGGAACGTCGTGCGGACCGCCTCGACCAGACCGGTCAGCGCGGCCAGGCCGTCGGGCAGCCTGGGGTTGTGCTGGATCAGGTCGGCGGCGACGTACCGCTCGGCGAGCTCGGTGCGGCCCTGGTTCCAGACCGTCTCGAGGTACCCGCGCACCAGGTCGGCGGTGCCGGTCGTTCCGGTGACGGTGGTGCTGGTCACAGTGCTTCTCCCAGGGGTGCGGTGAGGATCGGGGCAGGGCGCCGCAGCGAGGCGGCGTGGGTCGGTGCGGCCGCGGCGAGCGGCAGCAGGGCGAGCGCCGGGAGGGCCGGGCCCCGAGCAGCGGCAGGAACAGGCCCGCCGTGAGGGCCGGCGCGGCGGGTAACGCGGAGCGACCCGAGCGCATCGGGATCCTCCTTCAGATACGGTCCGTTGCGTATCGCTATTTCAATACGAGACGGACCGTATGTCAACCCGTATGCTGGGCCCCATGACCGGACGCCCCCGAGACCCCGCCGTCGACGAAGCCATCCTGCGCGCGGCCCTGCAGCTCACCCAGGAGCACGGCTACCGCGGCCTCAGCATGGAGGGCATCGCCGCGCTCAGCGGGGTCTCCAAGCAGACCGTCTACCGGCGCTACCGCAGCAAGGGCGAGGTGGTGCTCGACGCGCTGGCCGCCTACGCCGTCGCCCAGCTGCCCACCCCCGACACCGGCAGCCTGCGCGGCGACCTGACCGAGCTGCTGACCGCCACCTTCCGCGCGGTGCAGGGCGTGGCCGGCACGCTGAACCGCGCGCTGGCCGCCGAGGCGCTGCAGGACGACGCGTTCGCCGCCCGGCTCTGGGCGGAGCTGATCACCGGGCGCCGCGAGGCGGCCGCGGAGCTGCTGGCCCGCGGCCGGGAGCGGGGCGAGGTCCGCCACCTCGACGACGAGTTCCTGCTGGACCTGATCTACGCGCCGCTCTGGTATCGGCTGCTCTTCGGGGTGGCCGCGCTCACCGATGACTACGCGCGGGAGCTGGCCGAGACGGTCTGCCGCGCCGCGGCCTGACGCCGGGCCCGCCCGCCGCCGGGGCTCAGCCGCGCAGGGTGTGCAGCACCGCCTGGGCCATGCCCTGCTGGCCCGCGGCGTTGGGGTGCAGCGGGGCGCGCCCGGGTGCGGGGAACGGCGGCTCGACCCAGCGCTCGGCCTCCCCCGCGCACATGTCGTGCCCGGCGGAGGGCGTGTAGGTGTCCACGAAGCCCACCCCGGCCGCCGTGGCGCGCGCCCGCAGCACCCCGTTGAGCTGCTGCTCCTTCTCCGCCAGGAAGGCCAGGTCACCGGCCGGCACGGCCTTGCCGAGCACCGCCGTGCACGGCGCCGGATCCGCCGGCAGCAGGGCGGGGTAGCCGACCACGTACACCCGGGCCTGCGGGGCGCGCCGGTGGACCTCCGCCAGGACGGCCGCCAGCCGGTCGCCGACCGTGTTCAGCAGCGTGGTCAGCTGGTCGGTGCCGCCGGAGGTGTAGAAGGCCCGGCAGGGCGAGGCGTCGGCCTGCCGGGGGTCGAGCGCGGCGATCAGCGCCTGCGCCACCCCCTCCTCCGCGCAGCGGGCCATCACCTTGGTGAAGTTCGCGTCGTTGCCGCCGATCCCCAGCGTGACCAGCCGGGTGCCCGGGGTCAGCCGGTCCAGCTGCGCGGGGTTGGCGCCGCCGTCCACCCGCTGGGCCGCCGTCAGGTCGGCGGTGGTCGCGCCGGCGCAGCTCACGTCGGTGAAGTCGCCGCCGGTCAGCTTCAGGTCCTTGGCGACCAGCGAGGGGTAGTTGACCGCGGAGCGGCCGCAGCCGTCGGGACCGCCGGCCGACGGCTGGAGCTGCAGGCCGGCGGTGTAGGAGTCGCCGATGGCCACGTACGGGCCGGTGGGCGCCGGGGTCGGGGTGGCGAAGGGGCGGGCGGTGGGGCGCACCGGCCCCGCCCCGGTGGGCGACGCGGCGGAGCAGCCCGCCGCAGCGAGCAGGGCGACGAGCAGGCAGGCGGACTGGACCCGACCGATCACGGTCTCTCCCGGGTTCGAGCACGACGACAGGACGGCCCGTCCCCCGGGCACTTCGATGGTGCAACGAACGGGCCGGCGCGATGACTCCCGAAAGCGACGACTCCCGGCGACGACTCCCGGAAGGACCCCCGGAAGGACGCCCGCCGCGGCGTTACTCGGCGTCGCGCTCGTGCTCGGCGAGGAACTGCTCGAACTGCCGCCCGAGCTCGTCCGCCGAGGGCAGCTCGGCCGACTCGGCCAGCAGGCTGTCGCGACCCTCCGCCCCCGCGACGGCGTCGTACTGCCCCTCCATGCCGCGGATCGCCGAGCTCAGCTCGCCGTCGCCCTGGGCCAGCTGCTCCTCGATGTCGGCGTAGACCTCGCCGACCCGCTCGCGCAGCTCGTGCCCCGGCAGCACCAGTCCGGTGGCGGACTGCACGGCCTCCAGGATCACCACGGCCGCCGCCGGGTACGCCGAGCGCGCCACGTAGTGCGGCACGTGCACCGCGAAACCCAGCACGTCGTGGCCGGCCTGGCCCAGGCGGTACTCCACCAGGGCCTGAGCGCTGCCGGGCACCTGCGCCTGCTCGAACCACTGCGGGTACCCGGTGGCCAGGTCCAGCCGGTTGCCGTGCGGGGTCAGGCCCACCGGGCGGGTGTGCGGCACGCCCATCGGGATGCCGTGGAAGTCCAGCGCCAGGCGCACGCCCAGCTCCTCGACCAGCACGCCGATCGCCGCCGCGAAGGCCTCCCACTCGGTGTCCGGCTCCGGGCCGGTGAGCACCAGGAACGGCGTGCCGGTGGCGTCCTGGACCAGCTGCAGCAGGATCTCCGGCGGGTCGTAGGAGGTCCAGCTCTCGCGGTCGAAGGTCATCGCGGGACGACGGGCACGGTAGTCCACCAGCCGGTCGTGGTCGAACCGGGCCACCACCACGGGGCTGCCCTGCTCCAGGAGGTGGGCCATCACCTGGCCGCCGGCCTCGCCCGCGTCCATGAAACCGTCGAAGTGGTACAGCAGCACCAGCCCGCCGCGGTCGTCGTCACCGCCGGCCGAGGTCAGTTCGGCGTTCGCAGCCGTGGCCGCGGCCACACCCTGCGGCTCGAGCTCGTACAACCCCTGGGGATCACGCACCGCGCACCCAACCCGTTTCTCGTCGTCGGTCCTACCTGTCCGGTCCTACCACCAGCGTGCCGCGCGGCGCAGGCATTCCCGGCCGCCGACCCGCCCGTGGATCATCTCACCCCATCGCCTGCGCCAAACCCGCACTTTCGGGCATCATCGCAGGTCAGAGTGGTCACTGCCCGCCACAGAAGCGGTCGGCGGCGGCCCGGCGGCGAATGGCGGCGCCCGGCCCGCACCCGGTTGGCGCGCCGCGAAGTGACGCACGGGGCCAAGGCAGGTATCGTCCTCTCGCTGCCTCGCATCATCGCGTCGTCGCCACGTCGTCCGTAACGCCGTGGGCCACGGTCCCGATCCCATGTACGGTCAGCCACAACGACTCTCACCTTGCCTTCACCTGGCCGCCTGCTTCCCTTCGCGCTCTCATTCCCCTTACGGCCATCTCGCGGACGCACACTGTCCCCTCGCACTTCCCCCGCCGGACCGGTCCATGCGAACCGTGCCCGCTCCGGCACCGCGCTGCCCGCCTCGGGCCGCCCCTCCCGCTGTACGGCCGATGCTCCGGCGTACCCGGGTGAGGGCCGGACTGCACCCCGGGGCGGGGCGATCTGCCCTCCCCGACCGCCCGCATCCCAGGCGCAAGGGACCCTCCGAAGCCGAAGGACCGAAGGTTCCGTGCCAGCACCTGTCACCCTCACCGGCCGCACCGTTCGGCTGGAGCCCCTCACCGAACAGCACACCGAGGCCCTGGCCGCGGCCGCCGCCGAGGATCGCACGTCGTACGCCTTCACCGCCGTCCCCCAGGGCCCGGAGGGCGCTCGCGACTTCATCGCCGCCGCCCAGGCCGACCAGGCGGCCGGCCGCTCGCTGGTCTTCGCCACCGTGCGGGCCTCGGACGGCCTGGTGGTCGGCTCCACCCGGTTCCTGGAGCTGGACTACTGGCAGGGCCCGGTGGTCTGGCCGCCGCTGCCGCAGGGTCCGGCCGGCGACCCGGCCACCGCCACCCCGGACGCCGCCGAGATCGGCCGCACCTGGCTCTCCGCGCACGCCCAGGGCACCGGGATCAACACCGAGGCGAAGCTGCTCATGCTCCGGCACGCCTTCGAGACCTGGGGCGTCCAGCGGATCTCGCTGCGCGCCGACGCCCGCAACCTGCGCTCGCGCGCGGCGATCGAGCGGCTCGGCGCCACGCCCGAGGGCGTCCGGCGGGCGCACAGCCGCGGGCTGGACGGGGTGGTGCGCGGGACGGCCTTCTACTCGATCCTCGCGGAGGAGTGGCCGGCCGTGCGCGACATCATCGAGCTGCGGATCGCCGCGGCCGCCGCGCCCAGCGCACCGGAGCGCCGGCTGCCGCACGGCGTGGGCCGCGAGCTCGACCAGGAGTGCGTCAGACACGCCAGCCTGATCCACGCCTGAGCCACGCCCGAGCCGCGTCCGGGCGGCGCGGCCCGAGCCGTGCCGCCGTCGGCTGCGGTCTGACGAATGGTCAACCCCGGTGGGCGTTAGCCACCTGCGAGGGATCTTTCGCATACCTACGGTCCGGCGGGGCACCCCCTCTCCATGAACGCCCTCGACACCCTCCGGCTGCTCGGCGCCGACCAGCAGCACATCGTCACCCGAGCGCAGCTGATCCAGCACGGCGTCCCCTCCGGGACCATCGCCCACCGGCTGCGCCCCGGCGGCCCGTGGCAGCGGGTGCTGCCCCGGGTGATCTGCCTGCAGAGCGGCCGGCTCACCCCGCACCAGCGGCTGCGGGCCGCGCTCAGCTACGCCTCCCCCAAGGGTGAGCACCCGCACCCGGGCTCGGTGCTGCTCACCGGGCTCGCGGTACTGGCCGACGCCGGGCTCGCCAGCGCCGGGCACCCGGCGGACGTCGAACTGGTCGACGTCCTGATCCCGCCGGGCCGGCGGGTGGCCAGCCGGGACTTCGTCCGGGTGCACCGCGCCTCGACCACCGCCAAGGGCATGCCGGCCGGCTTCGAGCGGGTCGACGGGCTGTGGAGCGTCGGCGTGGCCCGGGCGCTGGCCGACCTCGCGCCGCACCTGACCGGCGGCCGGCGCTTTCGCGCGCTCTGCGCCGAGGCGGTGCAGGGGCGGCACTGCGAGCGGGCCGACCTGCTCGGCAAGCTGCTCGGCGGGCCGAGCGCGACCGCGGCGCTGCCGCACGTGCAGCAGGTCACCGACGAGCTGACCTGCGGCACCTACTCGATCGCCGAGAGCGAGGCGCGCGAGCTGCTGCGGCACGGCGGGCTGCCCGAACCCCTGTGGAACCCGGTGCTGCTGTTGGACGGTCACTTCCTGGCGGTGCCCGACGCGTTCTGGCCGGACAGCTGCGTGGCCCTGGAGGTCGACTCGCGGGCCTGGCACCTGCGCCCGGCCGACTACGAGCGCAGCCTCACCCGCGGCAACCGGCTGCAGGCCGCCCGGCTGCCGGTGGTCCGCGCCACCCCGCACCAGCTGCGCACCGACGCCGCCGGTGTGCTGCGCGAACTGCGCACGCTGCTCGCCACCGGCCCGCACGGTCCCTACCAGCGGATCACCTGGACCCGGGCCCGCTGAGCGGGCGGGCGGTCGCCGGGCGCCGGGCGGCGTCAGCAGCGGGTGTCGATGCTCTGGAAGCTGCTGTAGTGGTCGTCGGTCCAGTACTCCTCGTTCGGCGCGCCGGTGACGACCCGTCGGGTGCCGCGGTCGCCCGAGCCCGGGGTGACCACGGTGTACTCGTGGTAGTAGCCGGTGCGCTGCTTGGGCAGCCGGCCCTCGCGGTTCTCGAAGACGATGCCGTCGGTGCGGTAGGGGTACGGCCCACCCTTGGCGATCAGCGCCAGCGTGTCGCGGGCCTGGCTCGGCAGTCCGCTCTGGCAGACCCCGCCGGCGGAGGCGGACGCACCGGCCGGGGCCGGGGCCGAGGAGGCGGACGCCCGGGGCGGCGCGGTGGCTCCGGCGGGCCCGGAGGCGGCGGGCGAGCCGCCGCGGCGCGGTGCGGCGGGCTGGTGGTGACCCATCGCGTACACGCCGGCCGCCACCACGGCGCAGAGCAGCAGGGCGGCGACGGCGAACAGGCGAAAGCGGCTGGTCATGGGCTCCAGCTTGCCGGTCGACGGTGGCCGGGTGATCGGCGGGGTGCCCGTCATCACTCGGACGGCGCAGCGACGCGCCGCTCGGAAGACGCCGCCGGGGCGGGAGCGGACGCCATTGTCCACTCCCGCCCCGGCTGCTGTACGTCCTCGGTTCTCCTGCGCCGAGCGCCGAGGACGCCCCTCCCCGTTGGAGGGCATGCGGTCAGCGAGAGTCGCTGCCCGCAGTCTCGAGGGCCGCGCGCCCGGCCTCCAGGCGCGCCACCGGGATCCGGAAGGGGGAGCAGGACACGTAGTCCAGCCCCGCCTCGTGGAAGAAGTGCACCGAGTCCGGGTCGCCGCCGTGCTCGCCGCACACGCCGAGCTTCAGGTCCGGGCGGGTGGCCCGGCCCTCCCGCACCGCGTGCTTGACCAGCGCGCCGACACCGTCGCGGTCGATCGTCTCGAAGGGCGAGACCCCGAAGATGCCCTTCTCCAGGTAGGCCGTGAAGAAGCTCGCCTCCACGTCGTCCCGGGAGAAGCCCCACACCGTCTGGGTGAGGTCGTTGGTCCCGAAGGAGAAGAACTCGGCGGCCTCGGCGATCTGACCGGCCGTGACGGCGGCACGCGGGAGTTCGATCATCGTACCGAGCTTGATGTCCAGCGTGACGCCGGTCGAAACCGCCACCTCGGCCAGGACCCGCTCGCACTCGTCGCGGACGATCTCCAGCTCCTGGACGGTGCCGACGAGCGGGATCATCACCTCGGGGCGGGGGTCGCCGCCGGCCAGCCGCCGCTCGGCGGCCGCCTCGGCGATGGCCCGCACCTGCATCCCGAACAGGCCCGGGATGACCAGGCCCAGGCGCACGCCGCGCAGGCCCAGCATCGGGTTCTGCTCGTGCAGCTTGTGCACCGCCTGGAGCAGGCGCAGGTCGTTCTCGTTCGGGTCCTTGCGGGCCTCGGCGAGGGCGACGCGCACCGAGAGCTCGGTGATGTCGGGCAGGAACTCGTGCAGCGGCGGGTCGAGCAGCCGGACCGTGACGGGCAGTCCGTCCATCGACTGGAAGAGCTCGATGAAGTCGCCCTTCTGCAGCGGCAGCAGGGTGGAGAGCGCCTGCTCGCGGTCCTTGTCGTTGTCCGCCAGGATCAGGTGCTCGACCTCCTTGCGGCGCTCCTCGCCGAGGAACATGTGCTCGGTGCGGCACAGGCCGATGCCCTGGGCGCCGTAGCGGCGGGCGCGGCCGGCGTCGTCGGCGTTGTCGGCGTTGGCCCGCACCGCGAGCCGGCGGCGCACGTCGGCGTGCGCCATCAGGCGGTGCACGGCCTGCACCAGACCGCCCTGGACGTCGGCGCCGGCGTGCAGGGTGCCCTCGAAGTACTCGACCACCGGGGAGGGCAGCACCGGTACCTCACCGAGGTACACCTTGCCGCTCGCGCCGTCGATGGAGACCACGTCGCCCTCCTCGACCACCTGCCCGTCGGCGGTGGTGAAGCGGCGGCGCTTGGTGTCGACCTCGAGCTCCTCGGCGCCGCAGACACAGGTCTTGCCCATGCCGCGGGCCACCACGGCCGCGTGCGAGGTCTTGCCGCCGCGCGAGGTCAGGATGCCCTCGGCGGCGATCATGCCGTCCAGGTCGTCCGGGTTGGTCTCCCGGCGCACCAGGATGACCTTCTCGCCGGAGCGCGACCACTTGACGGCGGTGTAGGAGTCGAAGACCACCTTGCCGATCGCCGCGCCGGGCGAGGCGGCCAGGCCCCAGGCGACCGGCTTGGAGCTCGCGTCGGGGGCGAAGCGCGGGAACATCAGCTGGGAGAGCTGGCCGCCGGTCACCCGGTGCAGCGCCTCGTCCAGGTCGATCAGACCCTGGTCGACCAGCTGGACGGCGATCCGGAACGCGGCGGCGGCGGTGCGCTTGCCGATCCGGGTCTGCAGCATCCAGAGCTTGCCGCGCTCGATGGTGAACTCGATGTCGCACAGGTCGCGGTAGTGCAGCTCGAGCTTGGTCATGATGGCCATCAGCTCGTCGTACGACTTCTTGTCGAGCTGCTCGAGCTCGCTCAGCTGCAGGGTGTTGCGGATGCCGGCGACGACGTCCTCACCCTGCGCGTTGGAGAGGTAGTCGCCGTAGACGCCGGGCGCACCGGTGGAGGGGTCGCGGGTGAAGGCGACACCGGTGCCGGAGTCCTCGCCGAGGTTGCCGAAGACCATGGAGCAGACGTTGACCGCGGTGCCCAGGTCGTTCGGGATCCGCTCCTGGCGGCGGTAGAGCCGCGCCCGGTCGCCGTTCCAGGAGTGGAAGACCGCGTGCACGGCGAGGTCCATCTGCTCGCGCGGGTCCTGCGGGAAGGCCCGGCCGGTCTCGCGCTGCACGATGGCCTTGAAGGTCTCCACCAGGGTGCGCAGGTCGGCCGCGTCCAGGTCGAGGTCGTTGACGGTGCCCTTGGCGTGCTTCGCCTCGTCCAGCGCGTCCTCGAAGAGCTCGCCGTCCACGCCCAGCACGGTCTTGCCGAACATCTGGACCAGCCGGCGGTAGGAGTCCCAGGCGAAGCGCTCGTTGCCGGACTGCGCCGCCAGGCCGTTCACCGAGACGTCGGACAGGCCGATGTTCAGGACGGTGTCCATCATGCCGGGCATGGAGAACTTGGCGCCGGAGCGCACCGAGACCAGCAGCGGGTCGTCGGCCTGGCCGAGCTTCTTGCCCATCTGCTGCTCGAGCGCCGCGAGGTGCTCGCTGACCTCGTTGTGCAGCGATTCGGGCTCGGCGCCGGTCTCCAGGAAGACCTTGCACGCCTCGGTGGTGAGGGTGAACCCCGGAGGGACGGGGAGCCCCAGGTTGGTCATCTCGGCGAGGTTCGCGCCCTTGCCGCCGAGAAGGTCCTTGAGGTCCTTGTTTCCTTCGGTGAAGGAGTAAACAAACTTCTGCGTCGCCGCCACGGGTCGGTCTCCTCGCACGGGGTTGCCTGACGCCGGAGAACATACCCATTTCAAAGGCGGTTTTGCGCCCTCGATAGGCCGTCCGATCCCGAGAGCGAGTCGCGACCCGCGAGATCAAAAGCTTGTGAAGGCGTTCACCTCTGGTGCCGAAATCGTCCGGCTGACGCTAGCGATCGTTCAAGTATTGAATGCACGGATACACGAAGATCACAGAGACCCGACAGAGGGTAGCGGCGGATGGCCGCCGTGTTGCCCCGGCTTGATTTCCTGCAGCCAGCGGACCGGATCCACCATGCTGCCCGTTCGGGAAGCGATTTGGACACCATGGCGATTTCGGAGCCCCTGACTTACCGTCAGTCGCACTCCGGTGTGGCCAGAGTCACGGACATGACTCGCTCATCGTACGTATGAGAACTCGTCATTCCGTGACACAACGCGCCTACTTCCCTACGTGTGGTGATCGGAATCTGCCAAGAAGGAGCCCTCTTGGCCAGGTTGTCCAAGAGGGCTGGGCCAGGCCGTCGGGGAACGGCCCCAGGCCGTTTTCGACCTTTCGTAGTACTCAGCCGCCAGAGGTGTCCAATTCGGCCTCTACGCTCGGAATCGCGCAGTCATACGGATCGTCCAACCAGCCTTCCGGCAGGACCACCCGCCCGTTGCCGCTGGTGCGGCCCCGCGGGCCGTCCGCGCTCGCCGGCCAGAGCTGCTCCTGGCCGACCTGGGCCAGCAGCGAGGCCAGCTCGGCGAGCGAGCCGGCCATCGCGAGCCCGACCCGCAGTTCGGAGCCGACCGAGAAGCCCTTGGTGTACCAGGCGACGTGCTTGCGGAAGTCCACCACGCCGCGGTGCTCGTCCCCCATCCACAGGCCCAGCAGCTCGGCGTGCCGCAGCATGGCGCGCCCCACGTCCGCGAAGCTCGGGCGGACCGCCTCGTGCGCTCCCTCGAAGGCGGCGACCAGGTCCTTGAAGAGCCACGGCCGGCCCAGGCAGCCGCGGCCCACCACCACGCCGTCGCAGCCGGTCTCGCGCATCATCCGCAGCGCGTCGCCGGCCGACCAGATGTCGCCGTTGCCGAGCACCGGGACGTGCGCCGGGACCGCCTCGCGCAGCCGGGCGATCGCCGACCAGTCGGCGGTGCCGCCGTAGTGCTGGGCGGCAGTGCGTCCGTGCAGGGCGATGGCCGAGACCCCCTCCTCCGCACCGATCCGGCCGGCGTCCAGGAAGGTCAGGTGGTCGTCGTCGATGCCCTTGCGCATCTTCATGGTGACCGGCAGGTCCCCCGCGCCGGCGACCGCCTCGCGCAGCAGCTCGCGCAGCAGGTTGCGCTTGTACGGCAGCGCCGAGCCGCCGCCCTTGCGGGTCACCTTGGGCACCGGGCAGCCGAAGTTCAGGTCGATGTGGTCGGCCAGGCCCTCCTGCGCGATCATCCGGGCCGCCTTGCCGACGGTCGCCGGGTCCACGCCGTAGAGCTGGATCGAGCGGGGCTTCTCGCTGGGGTCGAAGTGGATCAGCTGCATGGTCTTGGCGTTGCGCTCGACCAGCGCCCGGGTGGTGATCATCTCGCTGACGAACAGGCCCTTGCCGCCGGACTGCTCGCGGCACAGGGTGCGGAACGGCGCGTTGGTGATCCCCGCCATCGGCGCGAGCACCACCGGCGGCCAGACCTCCATCGGGCCGATCGTCAGCGGCGCGAACTCACCGGCCGCGGGGGCGGCGGCGTCGACGACGGCGGGGGCACCGGCGGGGGTGGCCTCGGGAACGGGCGTGATGGTCATGCGCGACGAATCCTCAGCAGGAGCGGACGGGACTCTCCATTGTCCCCTACCGCCCGCGCGCACCCACCGGGCCCGCCCGGCGGCCCCGGGTCAGCCGTTGCCGCCCGGGGCCAGGAAGCCCGCGGTGAGGTAGCCGGAGCCCGCCGTCATCGTGATCGCGTGCGGCGACCGCGGGTCCATCAGCGCCGGGTCGATGTCCGAGCTGCCCGAGCCCAGCGTCGACAGCACCCGGTAGTGGCTGTTCGGCGGCACCGCGACCCGCGCCTCGCCCGAGGTGGTGCTGAGGGTGACCTCGTCCGGCGTGGCGGCGAACTCCAGGTCCAGCGAGCCGGAGGTGGCCGCCGCCTGCACGACGGTGGCGCCGAGGTAGCGGCCGACGAGCTGCCCGCTGGTCAGGTGGGCGGCGATCCGTCCGGAGTCGTTGTCGAGGGCGATCCGGCCCGAGGTGCCGCGCAGGCTCAGGTTCCCGGTCAGGTCGCTGATGGCGGCCTGGCCCGAGGTGGTCCTGAGCGTGACGGCCGTGGCGCTGGGCACCCGCAGCTCCAGGGTGGCCGAGCAGCCCGGGGCGGCGATCCCCATGACCCGCGGGCAGTGGGCCGAGATCCGCAGCGTGTGGCCCACCACCGTCTGCTGCACCTGCGGGCGGTTCAGCAGCCAGACGCTCTGCTCCACGACGGTCAGCTCACCGGCCTGGTTGCCCCGCACGCTGGCCGAGGCGTCCTGGAGGTCCAGCTCCACGCTGGTGACCGAGGCCGGGTAGCGGGTGGGGGCGCTGCGGCTCTCCTGCTCGCCGAGCAGGAACCAGGCCTGCCCGCCGCCCAGCAGCGCGACGATCGCCAGGACCGCCACGGCCAGCGACCGCCAGCGCCGGGCCTCGGCCGTGTCCAGGCCGACCGTCCTCTCCTGTGCCGTGCTGCCGGCCATCGCCGCTACCCCTCCCCCAGGAAGCGCAGCACGGCCAGCACCCGGCGGTGGGTGGCGTCCGCGGCCGGCAGTTCCAGCTTGGTGAAGATGCTGTTGATGTGCTTGGCCACCGCACTGTCGCTGACCACCAGCGACTCGGCGATCGCGGCGTTGGAGCGCCCCTCCGCCATCAGGCCCAGCACGTCCCGCTCGCGCGGGGTGAGCCGCTCCAGCGGATCGCGGTGCCGGCGCACCAGGAGCTGGGCGACCACCTCGGGGTCCAGCGCGGTGCCGCCGGCCGCCACCCGCTGCAGCGCCTCGACGAAGTCGTCCACGTTGGCCACCCGCTCCTTGAGCAGGTAGCCGACCCCGCTGGTGTTGGTGGAGAGCAGGTCCGCCGCGTAGCGCTCCTCCACGTACTGCGACAGCAGCAGGACGGCCACCTGCGGCCACTGGCGGCGGATCATCAGCGCCGCCCGGACGCCCTCGTCGGTGAAGCCCGGCGGCATCCGCACGTCCACCACGACGACCTGCGGCAGGTGCTCCTCGACCGCGACCAGCAGCGCCTCGGCGTCGCCGACCGCGGCGGCCACCTCGTAGCCGACCGCCTCCAGGACCTTGACCAGTCCGACCCGCAGCAGGACCGAGTCCTCGGCGATCACAGCTCGCACGGCAACTCCACAGTGATGGTGGTGGGACCCCCGAGGGGGCTGCTGATGGCGAGGGTCCCGTCCACCGAGGCCGCGCGCTTGCGCAGCCCGTGCAGGCCGGTCCCCCGGGACGGGTCGGCGCCGCCGACCCCGTCGTCGACGAGCACGATGCGCAGCCGGGCGGCGACCTGGCGCACCGAGAGGGTCACCTTCGAGGCCCGGGCGTGCTTGGCCACGTTGGCCAGCGCCTCGGAGACCACGAAGTAGGCGACCGCCTCGACGGTGGGCGCCACCCGGTCCGGCAGGCTGACGTCCAGGCGCACCGGCAGCGGGGCGCGGGCGGCGATCCCGGAGAGCGCGGCGTCCAGCCCGCGGTCCTCCAGCACCACCGGGTGCAGGCCGCGGACCAGGTCGCGCAGCTCCACGATGGCCGCCTGCGCCTCCTCGTGGGCCTCGACGATCACCCGCATCGCCTCCGGGGAGACGTCCTTGAGGGTCTTGCGGGCCAGGCCCAGGTTCATCGCCAGCGAGACCAGCCGCTGCTGCGCGCCGTCGTGCAGGTCGCGCTCGATGCGGCGGCGCTCGGCGTCGGCGGCGTCCACCACGCCGGCCCGGCTCTCGGCCAGGTCCTCCACCCGGCGCGCCAGCTCGTGCGCCCGGTTGGGCCCCAGCAGCGCGCGGGCCGCCCGGCGCTCGAGGCGGGCCAGGCCGCCGAGCAGCCACGGCGTCAGGAAGAGCAGGAGGACACCGACGACGGTCAGCAGCACGTCCGCGGCCATCCAGGGCCCGCTGCGCACCCGGCTGCCGAGCGGCATCAGCCAGGCCCAGCCGAGCACGGTGGTCAGCGTCAGTGCGCCGCCCCAGACCAGCAGCGCCAGCAGGCCGCAGCAGGCCAACATCGGGGACGCCACCAGGTGGTAGCCGAACTGCCGCCAGGTCGACTCGGTCCGCAGCCAGGCGCCCAGCCGGCGCGGACCGCGCACCTGCGCGGGGGCCACCGGTGGGCGCTCGGGTATCTCCAGGCCGCCCAGCGCCCGCAGCCGGCTGCGCTGAAGCGCCGTCAGCCACTCGACCAGCACCAACAGCAGCGCCACGAAGGGACCGTAGAGATTGCTGCCGGCGGCGGCCAGCAGCAGGAGCAGCGGCAGCGCGAACGGGATCCCCGCGGCCACCAGCAGCGCCTCGCGCACGGCCGACGGGCGGCGCGGCGCGTGGTGGGCGCCGTCGGCGTCGGCGGGCGCGGATCCGTCCTCGTGGTCGTCCCGGGTCAGCCAGGCGACGCTCTGGTGCGCCGCCCCGCGCCGGAGCCCCTCGCGCACTCGGCGCAGCCTGCTGGTGGTGATCACGTCCGTCAGCTTAGGGCGGCGCCCGGCCGGGGTCGGTGGCGAGGGCTGCCGGAACGGGGTGTAGCTAGCTACACCCCCAAGACGGAAGCAGGCGCCAGCGACTTCGCGGGCCGCAACCGGGAGGCTGGACGCATCAACAGGGCCGCGGCGTACGGACGACGGTACGGGGCAGCCGGATCACGCAACAGACCGACGGGGTGGCAGCGATGACGGTAGTGAGGATGGCGGCTTCGGTCCGGCCGGACCCGATCGGACGGGCCCGGATCCGGCCGGCCGAGGTGCGGCCGGCGGAGGTCCGGCCGGCGGAGGTCTGGCCGGAGCGGGCCGCCCGCACCGGCCGCCCGACCCTGGAGGTCTTCGAGCACGGCGAGCTGGTGGACGTCCTGGTCGCCAGCACGCTGAACGGCGAGCTGCTGCGCGGCGCCCGGCGGGCCGTCAGCGACGGGCGGACGGCCGGGTTCGCCTGGGGCCGGGTCGCCGCCGACGGCACGCCGCCCTCGGTCGCGTTCGCCGGGGCCCGGCTGCGGCCGCTCTGGCGCCCGGTCCGACTGCGGCTGGTCGAGGGCGGGTTCTGGCTGGCCTGGGCGCCGGGGCCGCTGGTCGGCGTGCTGGCCAGGCGGCCGGACGGCGGCGCGGAGCGGTTGCGGCCGGGCCACCGGCACTGAGCGGCACCGGCGGAACCGGCGGCACTGGCAGCACCGGCAGCACCGGCCACACCGCCGCAGGCATCTGATCGACCACGGGACGGGGGACCCACCATGAGCACCACGATCGCCATCAGCACCACTGACCGGGCCGGCAGGGCCGCGACCGCCGACAGCCGGACCGTCGCGCTGGTCCTGGGCGCGGCTGGCCTCGCGCTGCTGCCGTGGATCGTCGTGCTGGCCGCCGCCGGACCGGAGGCCACCGGGTGGGCCGTGCTGGACGCGCTGGAGGCCGTCTGCCTGCTGGGCACCGCCGGGCTGCTGCTGACCGGTCGGCCGCTGCACCGGGCGTTCGCCGCGCTGGCGGCGCTGCTACTGGCGGGCGACGCCCTGGTGGACCTGCGCACCGCACCCGCCGGCAGCGCGCTGCTGGTCGCCCTGGCGATGGCGCTGCTCGCCGAGCTCCCGCTGGCCGCGCTCTGCGGCGCGCTCGCACTGCGCCGTGGCCGGGGCGCGGCGCGGTCCGTGACCGGGCGCGGCGCCCGCGCCGAGCTCGCGCTGGCGGCCTGAAACCGTAGGGTCGAGGTGCGGCTCAGCACCCGGCGTACCGGACTCGGAAACTCTCGGAAAGACATCCGGCCGGCGGTGTCGGATCGGGGCGCAGCCGTTCGTCGTCCAGGTGAGAGGCCGCCCGCCAGGGGCGTTCCCCAAGCGCAGGAGATGGTGCGAGATGCAGTATCTGGTTTCCGTGATCGCCGGCCCGAGCGACATCGCCACTGCGGAGGAGCAGGCGGCGATCGACGTGTTCAACGACCGGCTCCAGGCCGAGGGCCACTGGGTCTTCGCCGGCGGCCTCGGCGGCCCCGACACGGCCACGGTGATCGACAACCGCGACGCGCAGGCGCTGTTCACCGACGGACCCTTCCTGGAGTCGAAGGAGTACCTCATCGGCTTCTGGATCATCGAGGCCCCCGATCTGGACGTGGCGCTCGAGCTGGCGTCCGAGGGGTCGAAGGCCTGCAACCGCAAGATCGAGGTGCGGCCGTTCCTGTGAGCACCACCGACGCCAGGGCGGCGATCACGCGGGCCCACCAGGAGGAGTGGGCCCGCGTGATCGCCGCCCTGACCCGGCGCTTCGGTGACCTCGACGTCGCCGAGGAGGCCGCGGCCGAGGCGTTCGCGACCGCCGTCGAGCGGTGGCCGGCCGACGGCGTACCGCCCAACCCCGGCGGCTGGCTGACCACCACCGCCCACCGCAAGGCCATCGACCGGATCCGGCGCGAGCACAGGCGCGGCGACAAGCAGCGGGAGGCCCGGCTCTTGTACGACAACGACGACGACCTGACCGAGCCGCTCGGCGCCGTCGACGACGAGCGGCTCCGGCTGATCTTCACCTGCTGCCACCCGGCGCTGGCGCTGGAGACCCGGGTGGCGCTGACGCTGCGCATGGTCGGCGGTCTGACCGTGGCCGAGATCGCCCGGGCCTTCCTGGTGCAGGAGACCGCCATGGGCCGGCGGATCACCCGTGCGAAGGCCAAGATCAAGGCGGCCCGCATCCCCTACCGGCTGCCCTCCGCGCAGGACCTCCCGGCCCGCGTGTCCGGCGTGCTGGCCGTCCTCTACCTCGTCTTCAACGAGGGCTACCTGGCGACCGGCCCCGACACCGACCCGGTCCGCCACGAGCTGACCGCCGAGGCGATCCGGCTCACCCGGCTGATCCGCGCCCTGCTGCCGACCGACGGGGAGGTGGCCGGGCTGCTGGCGCTGATGCTCCTCATCGAGGCCCGCCGCACTGCCCGGGTCTCGCCGGGCGGCGAGCTGATCGCCCTCGACGAGCAGGACCGGGACGCCTGGGACGCGGCGCTGATCGCCGAGGGCCACCGGCTGGTCCGCGAGCGCCTGGCCACCGGTGAGGCGCCGGGCCGCTACCAGCTCCTCGCGGCGGTCAACGCCGTGCACACCTCCGCCCGCGACGTGCGCGACACCGACTGGTCGCAGGTCGTCGCCCTCTACGACCGGCTCGCCCGCCTCGACCCCTCACCGATCGTCGCGCTCAACCGGGCCATCGCGCTCGCCGAACTCGACGGCTCCGAGGTGGCGCTGGCGACCGTCGACCGTCTCGACGACAGGCTGGCGGGCTACCACGCCTACCACGCGACGCGCGCCGACCTGCTGCGCCGGCTGGGCCGCGCTCCGCAGGCGCGCGCGGCCTACGACCGGGCCATCGCGCTGGCGGGCAACACCGCGGAGATCGCGCACCTGACCCGCCGCCGCGACCAGTTGGGGCAGCACCACTAGGGTCGGAGGTTGCGACCGAACTCCGGGGGGATCGTCATGGACTGGGGCACACTGGCCGGCACCGCGCTCGGCGGCCTGCTCGGCGTCAGCTCGACGCTGCTGGTCGACCGCTACCGCTGGCGCCGGGACCGGGACCTGCGCACCGAGAACCTGCGCCGGCAGGTCTACGGCGAGTACCTGCTGGCGCTCTCCCGCACCCGGAACCAACTGCGCGACATCGCCCACGAGATGACCCTGGCCCCGGCCGAACGGGCCCAGCAGGTACGGGAGGCGGTCCGCGACGGCGGGGCGTTCGAGCAGCGGCACCAACTGCGCCTGGCCGCCCCGCACCACGTCCTGGACCTCGCCGAACGGACCCACCTCGCCCTGCGCACCCTGCGGGACTGCGTGGCCGGCGGCCACACCGCCGCCGACCAGCGGTACCAGGACGACCTCACCGCCTACGCCGCCGCCTCCCGCGCCATGCGCGACGCGATGCGGCACGACCTGGGCGTGGACGACGGCCCCGCCCCGGCCTACGGCCTGGCGCTGCCGGAGGGTGCGGAGTAGCCGGCTCCGGTGGAGTAGCCGGCTCCGGCCTCCGAACCCGGGCGGACGTCCCTCAGGGGCGGTAGGCGCTGACGGCCTGCCACTGCGGGTCGAGCCGAACGTCGATGCGGACCCTGCCGTCCGGCCAGCCGTGCCGCCACCCTCGGATCCGTTCGGCGACTCCGCCCGTCGCGTCGGCGTAGCAGTGGAAGGTGCGGACGCCGTCGGCACTGATCACGGCCGGCACCTCGGCTTCGTCCCCGACCAGTTCGAGCAGAGTGTCCTCGAACGCCCGCAGCCGCTCGCCCGCCGGGCCCGGATTGAGCCCCGCGGGCGTGGTGGCGCGGTAGGGGACTGCGATCGCGATGTGCTGGTCGAACAGCGGCCGGTCCACCGGGGACAGCCGGGTCTGAACGATCCCCATCACCGGCCGGCCATCGGGGCGGACACCGTTCACCAGGGCGTGGGCGTGCGGGTGGCGCTCGTCCAACTCGGCTACTGCCGCAGGAAGTTCAGCGAGCGTGAGCCCCTCGACGGCGGGCTCGGGCGAGGCCGTGAGCCCGCCGATCCAGCGCTCGGTGTCCTCCTCCCCCAGCGCCAGCACCAGCAGCAGGTGGGCGACCGCCGTCCGCTCTTCGGCCGCGAGCGCGGCGAACACCCGGTGGTGCACGGTGGCCTCGACCCTCGGTCCGTCCTCCCACTCGCGCAGGCTGACCGTCACCTCGGACAGGCCGACCCGCTGCCCGGCGATGTCCAGCGTCGCCCCGGACCCCACCACCGGGTCGGGCTGGCGCGCGGCGAAGTACGACCAGGCGGAGTCCTCACGCGGTGCCGCCAGCAACCAACGCGCCGCCGTCGAGCGCGACTCGGGCGCACCCGCCGCCGTCACGACGAGCCGGTACCCGTCACCGGCCCGACCGACCTCCCACTCCAACCCGGGATGCATCCGCTGGACGGCCGACGACAGGGCCTGCCCGTACCGCCCGTCATCCCCGGCCGACAGTGCCGCCGCCACCTCGGCCCGGGCGCTCTGCCACCACACCCAGAAAGCGACGATCGCGTCCGCGGTGGCCACCGGCGCGGGGCTCTTCTTCCAGAACATGCGCCCGATCATGGCAGCCGGGTCCGTCGGGCGGGCGGGCAGGTCCTCCGCAGGTCAGCGGGTGGGGCATCCTGGTGCGATGGATGATGTCGAGGCGAGGTGGCAGTCGTGGCTGTCCGGGCTCACTGCGTCGAGGCGAGTGGCAGCGCAGGGCCTCCGGACCCGGTTCGAGGCCCTCGGCGCGCCTGACGCACCGGGCCGGGCGAGGTCCGAGACCGATGAGGACCAGCCGCAGCTGGCCCGCTTCATGCTGCTCCGCTCCTTGTGGCCTGGCGCGATCGACGGTTGGGCCGACCCGGGAGCCCTGGAGCAGGTGGCGGCAGCCCGGCGCCTGCTGGAGGCGGGGGCGGACCGGGACGACCTGGCGCTCCTGGCCCGGGCCGTCGCCTACGAAGCCGTCTTCGCCGTGGTGGACGAGCTCGACTGCGGCGGGGACGTGAACGTGTCCGGCGTCGATGTCGGCTGGACGGTCATGGAATCCGGCGCCGACGGGACTCCCACCGGTCGCCGCCTCTCGGCCCTTCACGAGGACCTGCTGACGACGGATCCGAGTGGACGCGACGGTGCGGACCTCTGGCGCTAGGCCCTCCGGCCAGGCCGGGCGGTCGCGCCGTCCCGGCGGTCACGGCCACTGACACGGAGACCGTGAACCGCCCCGACGACGGGAAATCAGGGTCCCGAGACGCAGAACTCGTTGCCCTCCGGGTCCTGGAGGGTGACCCAGGTCAGGCCGGGGACGGAGTTCTCCCCCACGACCGTGGCCCCCAGGCCCACCAGCCGCTCGACCTCGGCGACCCGGTCGTCGGCCACGAAGTCCACGTGCATCCGGTTCTTGCCCTGCCGGGGCTCGGGCACCCGCTGGAACCCCAGGGCGACCGGCTGGGCGCCGAGCATGACGAACTCCTCGAAGTCCTCGACGCTCTCCACCCCCAGCGCCGTCGCCCACCAGGCGGCGAGCTTGCGCGGGTCCGGACAGTCCACGGTGATCATCTTCGCAGTGAGGCTCATGCCCGGACTCTACGCACCGGGTCCGACAGACCGCCTCTCCGCCGCCGCCCCTCGGGCAACCGGCGACCGGTCATGACGGGCGCGCGAGGTACGCCGTCTTGGCGTCGGGCGAGAAGCCGCACGCGCGGTAGAACGCGTGGGTGGCGGGCGTCCGGGAGCCCGTCTGCAGCATGGCCTTGTAGCAACCCGCGTCCCAGGCGGCCTGGAGGGTGGCGGCCATGATCCGCCGGCCCAGACCGGTTCCCCGCAGGGTCTGCTCGACGACGACGTTCTCGATGACCGCGTACGGCGACGCCGACCGGGTGAGGTTCGGGATCAGGTTGAGGTACGTCGTGGCGACGACCGCCCCGTCGGCCTCGAGGACGAACAGGTGCAGCCCGGGTGCGTCCAGGATCCGCGCGAACGCCCGTGCGTCGGAGCCGTCCCGCAGCACCGGGTCCCCGGGGTGCAGTTGACGGTAGAGACGCATGACGGATTCGAAGTCGCCGGGGCCGGCCTCGCGGAACAGAGTCATGGCCGCAGGCTAGCGCCCCGGCCGGGGCGGCTGATCCTCCTGTCCGATCCGTGACGTACCGGCTCCCGATGACCGGCCAACTACCCTCCCCTGGAAGGGGATACGCCGATAGGGTCGGGGCATGAATGACTTCCTTGCCCGCGCCTACCGCCCCGAGGACGCGGCGGCGGTCGCCGATCTGTTCAACGCCGTGGCCCAGGCCGGCGGCGGCCACCTCGAACTTCCCGCGGCGGCGATCGAGAACGTCGTGGGCGCCGAGGTCAGGGACCTGGCGAGCGACACCCGGGTGATCACCGATGCGGAGGGCCGGCTGCTGGCCGCCGCGCTGGTGCGACTTCCGCCCGAGGGCGGGTTCCGGGTCAGCCTGACCGGCGGCGTGCACCCCGACCGCCGAGGCCGTGGGCTGGGGCGGGAGTTGCTGGCCTGGCAGCTCGACCGGGCGGCCGCACGACGTGCCGAGGCGGCGCCGGACGGGGAGTGGCTGGCCGAGGTCGACGCCGGCGTCCCCGATGCGGCGGCGATCCGGCTGTACGAGCGGCTGGGGTTCGCCGTCGAGCGGTTCTTCCTGGAGATGGCCGCGCCCACGTCCGCGCCCACCTCCTCGCCGTCCCTCGCACCCCCCGTCGAGGGCCTGCGGATCGTCCCGTACGCCCCGGACCGGGAGCGCGAGCTGCACGCCGTGCACAACGCGGCGTTCCGCGGCACCTGGGGCCACCAGGAGCGGGTCCTCGAGTCCTGGGCCGCGCGGACCGTGCGGTCGCAGACCTTCCTCCCCGAGGTGGCCCGGCTGGCACTGGCCGGCGACGAGGTCGTCGGGTACGTGCTGCCGTACGCCGACGCACCCGAAGCGCTCTACATCGGCCAGGTCGGCACCGCCCCGTCCTGGCGCCGACGGGGCGTGGCGGGCGCGCTGCTCTGCGACGTGCTGGAGGCGGCCGGCCGCGCCGGCTACACCGAAGCCGCGCTCGAGACCGACGCCGACAGCACCACGGGCGCGTCCGGCGTGTACGAGAAGGCCGGATTCGTCGTCAAGCACCGCGTCGCCGTCTACCGCAAGCCGGTCTGAGCACGACCGGACTCCGGTGCCACACTGGCCTCATGAAACGGGAGAGCGAGCCGGAGCGCGGGGGCCGGTGTTCCTTGTGGGCATCCCGCTCCTCGCCCGGGTCGTGCGACCACGACCGCGGCCTGCACCCGTGGAGGCAACAGGGGCCGGCGGCACGGGGCGGCCCTGAGGGTACCCGTCGAGCGCATGACGGGACCGAGCGACTGGACGTCAGAGGGATCGACTAGGGGTGTCGCCGTGAAGCCGCTGCTGTACCTGGACGTTGACGGTCCGCTGAACCCGTACGCCGCTCCTCTCTTCGAGCAGCCGTTGGACGGCTTCACGGTGATCGAGGTGCCGTACGAGCCGGGGCCGTTGCGGGTCTGGCTGGATCCACGGCACGGGGCGAGGTTGCTGGCACTGGAGTACGAACTCTGCTGGGGCACCTCGTGGATGGCCAAGGCCAACGAGTGGATCGCGCCGGTGCTGGGGTTGCCGGAGCTGCCGTACGTGGACTTCTCGCAGGTGCTCTTCCAGGAGCGGCCGGACGGTGTGCACTGGAAGACGCCGATCCTGGTCGAGCATGCCGCCGGGCGCCCGTTCGCCTGGGTGGACGACGAGTTGGGGCCCGAGGACGAGGCGTTCGTGGCCGCGCACCACCCGGGGGCGGCGCTGCTGCACTACGTGAGCCCGCTGAAGGGGCTGCGCGACGAGGACTTCGCAGTGCTGGCCGCCTTCGCCACGACCTTGACGAGCCCCGCGCTCCCGCCGCCACAGGAGCCGGAGGAGCCACAGGAGCCGGACGGGTACTGAGGGCGTCTCCCCCGGCGTCGTCCTCCTCGTCCTAGTCCTCGTCGTCCTCGTCGAGGCAGAGCGCCGCGAGCCGGGGCAGCCGCCGTCGCATCTCGTCGTCGTCCTCGAAGTCCCACTTCTCGCCCATGTCGGGCTCGGCGTCCTCGCACTTCGGCCTCGACGCCGCCCGGGCCTCCTGCGCGTCGTGGTAGCTGTCCTTGACTCCGGTGACCCGGTCGTAGGCCCACAGCGCCGCGTAGGTGGCGTCCTCCTGGAGGAGCGCCTCCTCCAGCTCGTCGACGGAGCCGGAGCCGCAGCCGGAGCCGCCGACCAGCGGGTGGTCGGCGAGGGAGTCCGGCGCGCCCGCCACGCGCTCGAACCACTCCCGGCCGAGGCTGATGAGGCCGGCGCGGAAGTCGATGAAGCCGTCGTCGGAGCACCAGCCGCTGATCAGGAACGAGGCCGCCCACACGTCCCAGCGGTGGACGGACGCGTGGACCGCCTCGAAGCGTTCGTCGAAGTCGAGGATGCGCCCCAACGGCAGCTCGGCCAGGACGTCGGTCAGCGCCTCCTCGAAGGGCTTCTCCGTGGCCGCGCGCGCCGTCTCGATGATGGTCCAGAACTCGTCGGTCTCCATGACCGAGGACTGTGCCAGACCCCGCCGACAGGTCACCGACGAGCGGGCGGCAGCGTGCCGACGCGAGGCCGGAACGGCCGGTGGCTCAGCTCCCGTCGCGCGGGGGCGGTGCGTGACGACCCGCGCCGTGGTCCCGGTCCGCCACGTAGTCGACGGTCTGCATCATGCCGAGGTCCTCGTGGTGGAGCTGGTGGCAGTGGGCCAGGGTGCGGCCGGTGAAGTCCTGGTACCGGACGAGGAAGGTGACGGATTGGCCGGGTGTGCCGCCGGTCAGGCCGACGGTGTCGTGCCAGACGGGCGGGTGCAGTCGTTCGCCGTTCCGGTGCGTGAGGAGGAACTGGTTGGTGTGGAGGTGGAACGGGTGGTTGAACGCCGGCACGGTCTCGTCGGTGCGGACGGTCCATCGTTCGACGGCGCCCAGGCGCAGGGTGTGGTTGGTGTAGTCGGGGTCGAACAGGCCGTAGGACGGGTCGCGGGTGAGGTCCCCGGCGGGGTCGGCCGGCGGGGTCGCGTCGGGTCCCAGCATGCGGAAGGCGTTGGGGAAGTCCCCGGCGAACACCTTGGGGTCGGCGTGGAAGACGACCTCCCGGTCGGCGTGGGGGTCGGTGATCTCGCTCGCGTCGAGGAACGGCCTGCCCGGCGGCAGGACGGCGGGCAGCCCCATCGGCGGCTCGACGGCCGGGCCGGTCACCTCGATCGTCATCAGCGGCCCGGGCACCGCCTCCGCCCGGAGTTCGTACCTGCCGGGCGCGGCGGGCCGGATCAGGAGGTCGGCGCGGTTGCCCATGGCCAGCTCCACCGACTCCCGTGCGACCGGCGCACCGAAGGTGACACCGTCCTGCGCGATCTGGTGCACCGTCATGGCGCCCTTGCTTCCGGTGATCGTGAGGCGCAGCGCGGCGAAGGCGGTCGCGGCCACCAGCCGCCAGCGCTGGACCTCACCCGGGCGCAGCGTGATGGTGGGGTTGACCGTGCCGTTGACGGTGAAGGTGGAGGGGATGCCCGTCATCCAGCCGCCCGAGGTGAAGGCCGGGACCTGGCCGTCCTTGAGCTTGAGTTCGTTGACGCACAGCACGACGTCGGCGGCCGCCCTGATCTCCGGGACCTCGTCCACGTCGCCCTCGACGACGATCACACCGGCCATTCCACCGACGATCTGCTCGGCGGTGGCTCCGTGCAGGTGCGGGTGGTACCAGTAGGTGCCGGCCGGGTGATCGGCCGGAACGTGGATGGTCGTCGTGTACCGCGGCTCCGCCGCACCGGCCGCGGCCTCGGCCGCGGTGCGCGGCGCGAACTCGCGTAGGACGTTGTCGGCGTCCCCGGACGGGGAGACGTGCATCCCGTGGGTGTGCAGGTTGAAGCTGTTGGGGTGGTGCGGCGTGTTGTGGCCGCCCTGGTGGGGCGGGTTGGGCGGCAGGGCGTTGACCTGCGTCAGCCGCAGCGTGTCCCCGCCGCGCAGACGCAGGGTCGGCCCCGGGATCGCCCCGTTGTAGGCGCGCGTGGTGACGGGGCCGTAGCCCGGGACGGAGACGCGCGTGAAGCGGACGTCCAGGGTCTGGTCGAGCACCCACGGGCCTGAGCCCGCCATCGGCCGCGAGACCGCCACGGCCGGCTGCGGAAACAGCACGGACGGCGGCGGCGACGACGCGCGGCGCCCGCTCAGGAGCCCGCCGGGCGCGACCGCGAGGCCAGCGACGGGGATGGCCCTGAGTACCGATCGACGGCGGATTCCACCGCTTTCTCCCATGAGCGAGCAATCTAGATCAACTCGGCCCGGCCACCCCGACGGCACACCGCACGGCACCTCCGGCGAAGAGGTACCGGGACTGGGACACCGACCAGTGGCTCGCCCTGCCCTCCCGGCCACACCGGCAGCACGAGGCCGTCCGCCGTTGGTGCGACTCCGTGGCCGCAGAGCGGAAGCGCTGCTGTCCTCGGCTTGGCTCCGAAGGCAGCACGTCCACCTCTTTGACCTCGACAGTACAACCCTGGCGTTATACAATCCCTGTGTTTTACAGGGTGCGCTGAAGCCGGGTGCGGGTGAGCTGGGACATCGTGTCCTGGACGAGGTACGCGACTGGTTACACCTCCTCCGCAAGGAGGATCGCGAGACGCTGCTCCTGGTCTCAGCAGCCATCGACCTCCTCGCAGAACGCGGACCAGGCTTGGGGCGCCCCTTGGTGGACACCCTCACGGGGTCACGCCTCCCGAATCTCAAGGAGCTACGGCCAGGGTCCGGAGGGTCCAGCGAGGTGCGGGTACTGTTCGCGTTTGATCCACGACGCAACGCGGTTCTTCTGGTGGCCGGCGACAAATCGAGCAACTGGAAGGGCTGGTACAAGGTGGCGATCCCTCTCGCCGAGGAGCGCTACTGGTCCCACCTGGGGAACAGCTGACATGGTTCATCTCGAACAGCGGGCGAGGGAGGCTCAATGAGTTCCACCTGGAAGGACGTCCGGGCCGAGCTGATCAGTCCGGAGGATGAGGGCGCGGTGGACACGCACCGTGGCCGCATGCTGGCCGAAGTACGGGCATACAGGCTCGTCGAGGCGCGGAAGCGGCGCGATCTGACTCAGCAGAACCTGGCTGACGCCATGGGGGTCACGCAGGCTCGCGTCAGCGCGATCGAGCGTGGCGCCATCAGTCGCGCCGAGCTGAGCACACTTGAGGCCTACGTCGCCGCTCTTGGCGGAAAGCTGGAGCTCGTCGCCGACTTTGGCGACGAGCGGCTCATTCTGGGATAGCCACAGGTCGTCATGGGTCGGGGGCCGACCGCGTGCAGCCGACCCCCGACCCATGACGTGCGGGCATGGCTGGCGCCCCCAGGGCCAACTGAAACAGCGCCGAACTCCCCACCCCGACAGCAGATGTACGGCATGCGGGAGGCGGCCCGCTGCTGCCGACGCCGGGGTTCGCGAGAACGGGGATGGCCCTGAGTACCGATCGACGGCGGATTCCACCGCTTTCTCCCATGAGCGAGCAATCCAGATCAACTCGGCCCGGCCACCCGAACGGCACACCGCACGGCACCTCCGGCCAGCGCGACCGGGCACGCACCGGACACCGCCCGGCCGCTTCGGAACGCACTGCGCGCCTGATGGCGACTCACCATGATTGCGCCACTGGCCCCGACCGGCGATTCTGAGCCGGTGCCAGGACAGGGGAAGAGAAAGCGGCGGCAAGAGGCCGAGAGGCAACGGCTCGCCGCTGGCACGGCGCCGGGCACGGGACGATGGGAAGTGATCTTCGAGACGGGCGACAACGCGGAACTGCGCATCCACCTGCGCGGCCTCCAGGAAGCGGGAATCGACGCGTCGATGATCCGGATCGACACGCTCTGTGGCCGCCTGCAGCACCCATCGGGTTATCGCCTGAGCCGTTTCGTGACGGACCCGACGGGTGAGTCCGACAGCGATCACGCGGACGCTTGATCGGGTGGCAGGTCGAGGCGGACCGGCGGACACCAGATGGGAGCGGAAGCCGCCCTTCCCTGTACTCAGGTCCGCAGGGCGCGGGCAGCCGACATCGGTCTCAGAGGTCTCAGAGGTCTCAGAGGTCTCATCGATTGACATTATGCAGGCATCTGCCTGCATAATGGATCCGTGAGCCTCTCCATAGCGATGGACTCGGTCTTCAAAGCGCTGGCCGACCCCACCCGACGACTCCTGCTGGACCGTCTGCGCGAGCAGAACGGCCAGACGCTGCGCGAGCTGTGCGAGCACCTGAACATGGCGCGCCAGTCGGCGACACAGCACCTCGACATCCTCGAGCGGGCCAACCTCGTGACCGTCGTGCGGCGCGGACGGGAGCGGCTGCACTACCTCAACCCGGCGCCGATCCACGAGATCGAGGAGCGCTGGATCTCGGGGTTCGACCGACCCCGTCTGCAAGCGATCAGCGCCATCAAGAACCAGGCAGAGGAGTACGCCATGGCCGACGAACCCACGACCGTACCGACCTACGTCTACGTCACCTACATCCGCGCCAACGCGGAGCAGGTGTGGCAGGCCCTGACGGACGCGGACCTGACCGCGCGCTACTGGGGGCACGCCAACGTCTCGGACTGGCAGCCGGGCTCGACCTGGGAGCACCGACGCGTCGACGGATCGGGCTCCGTCGACGTCGTCGGCCAGGTGCTCTCGGCCGAGCCCCCGACGCGCCTGGTCATCACCTTCGACGACGCCCCGGACGCCGAATCGCCGCGCGAGCCCTCGGTCGTCACGTTTCTCGTCGAACCGCACCAGGACATCGTCCGCCTCACGGTGACCCACGAGAAGCTCCCCAACCTGGCGATGCACGGCGGGATCTCGCGCGGGTGGCCGGCCGTCCTGGCGAACCTCAAGTCGCTGCTCGAGACCGGCGATGTCCTGCCACAGGCGCCGTGGGAGATGTCCCCGGCGCACTCCTGAGGCGGCGGTCGAGGCAGCGGTCGAGGCAGCGGTCGCCCCTGCCGTTCCCCGCCCTCACCCCGCGCGCGACCGCAGAAAGAGGAGGACCCGATGGACACCACCCCGCTGCGCGACGCCTACCGCGCGCTGCTGGACGCCGCCGCGACGGTGGCCGACTCCGGCGACCCGAGCCCCGTCCCGCCGACCGGCGAGTGGAACGCCGACCAGATCCTGGCGCACGTCGCCCTGGTCACCGCCGCCACCATCGCCGCCGCCTCCGCGGTCGCTTCGGGAGCGAACACGACGTACGACAACCGCATGGCGCTCGACACCTGGACCATCGAACGCGTCATCTCACTGGCCGGCGGCACCGCGGGGCTTCGGGACCGCGTCCGCCGCCAGGGAGACGCCCTCTGCGCACTCGGCGGCCCGGCGCTGGCCGAGGCCGAGCTCGACACACCGGTGCCCACGCTGCTGCTGTCCAAGGACAAGGTCCTGGTCGATCAGCCCGTGCCGCTGAGGGACCTCATCGCGGGTCTGGCAGCCGTGGAGCTGCCCGGCCACACGGAACAGTTGCTGGCCCTCCTGCCGGACGGCGCCCGCGCTGGAGCCAGGGCGTGAGGTCGGGCCGGCGAGCGAGTGCGCACCGCGGCAGATGATCCGCTGACCGAGGGTCCTGCCCCGGCCGCCGGTCTTGATCGCTGGCGATCTTGCTGATTGGTTGGTGGGCATGACTGAACTGGGACCCGTCGCCTGGCCGCCTGCCCCGATCAGGACCGAGCGGCTCGTGCTCCGCGAGCCCGAGGCCCGGGACCGCGCGGCGTTCATCGAGCTGCTGGCGTCGGCCGAGGTGCACACCTACCTCGGCGGTCCCCGGCAGCGCGACGAACTGGAGCGCGAGCTGCCCGAGGTGCCCGAACGGTGGCCGGGGAGCTTCGTCGTGGAACTCGACGGGGTGATGATCGGCCAGATCCTGCTCAGGCGGGCGTCGGAGCAGCACCGCCCGGCAGCGGCGGGCAAGGCCGACCTCGGCTACCTGTTCCTGCCACGGGCCTGGGGGGCCGGGTACGCCGCCGAGTCGTGCGCGGCGGCGCTCGACTGGCTCGACGGCGTCCTCCCCGGTGAGCCGGTGGTGCTCGCCACCCAGACCGCCAACGTCGGATCGATGCGCCTGGCCGCGAAGCTGGGGTTCACCGAGGTGGAGCGGTACCGGGCCTGGGACGCCGAACAGTGGCTCGGCCTGCGGCCGCCGACCCGTTCGGAGTCGTGATGGCCGTGCTGAGAAAAAGGGTTGAGGGGTGATCACCCGGCTGGTAGCTTTCCCTCGACCGTGCAGCCGCCCGAGGAGGTGAGACCCATGAACGCTGGATCCATATGGGTGCTCCCCCTCTTGTCACGGTAGGCGACTGACGCAGGTGTCGCCGGGAGCGCCTCGACAACAAGGCACTCCCGAAAGGCAACACCCATGAACTCTCTGCACTTCACCGCCGAGTCGTCGTCGAACGGCGTCCTCGAGCGCGACTTCACCGTGGGCGACGTCCCCGGTGTCCTCTGGTCGCCGGTCTCCGGCGCAGCCGGGCCCGCGCCCCTGATCCTGATGGCCCACGGTGGCGGCAACCACCGGAAGCACCCGGCGATGTCCGGCCGCGCCCGACTCCTGGTGGCGGGTTGCGGCTTCCACGTCGCCGTCATCGACGCGCCCGGTCACGGCGACCGGCCGCGCACGGCACACGACGAGGCGGAGGTCGCCGCCCTCTTCGCCGCACGGGCGGCGGGCGAGCCGGAGGGCCCGATCGTCGTGCGCTACAACGACCACCTGGCACAGCTGGCCGTGCCCGAGTACCGGGCTCTGCTGGACGCCCTCCAGGACCTCCCGGAGATCGGCACCGGCGGGCTGGTCGGCTTCTGGGGCATCAACATGGGCACCGCGATCGGCATCCCGTTCGTGGCGGACGAACCCCGGGTCTCCGCTGCGGTCTTCGGCCAGCACTGGCCCGACGTCCTGGCCGAGAAGGCGAAGCAGATCACCATCCCGATCGAGTTCGACCTGCAGTGGGACGACGAGCACATCACGCGCGAGGAGGGCCTCGCGCTGTTCGACGCGTTCGCCTCGCAGGAGAAGTCCCTGCACGTGAACTCGGGCCGGCACAAGGAGCTGCCCCGGTTCGAGGCCGACAGCGCGGTCCGGTTCTTCGCCCGGCACTTCGCCCGCCCGACGACCCAGCCGGCCTGACGTGCACGGTCGCGGCGTCCGGCCGGTCAGCCGGGCGGGCGCCGCGACCGGCTCTGTCGGAGGGTCAGACAGCTCCGAAAGCACCCGCCTTGACGCCCGCGACGAAGGCCGCGAAGGCGAGGGCGGGGAAGACGAGCGTGGGCCCGTGGGGGTCCTTGCTGTCGCGGACGGGCGTCAGGGCGGGCAGGCCGTCGGCGACCTCGATGCAGTTCCCGCCGTTGTCGGCGCTGTAGCTGCTCTTGCGCCACGCCAAGGTGGACCGACTGTCGGCTGTGGTCATCTCAGTTCCTTTGCGACGGCAGCGATCATGTCAATCGATGCTTGGGGCGGCAAGGCAACGGCCGTGAGCAGATCATAGGCACGCTGCGCCGCCTTAACGTCGGCTGGATCCCCAAGAATCTGGCCCTGCCGGAAGCCCTCCACATAGACGACTCCAGGGCCTTCATCCAGGGTAAGGAGCGAGAAGGCTCCTGCTGCTCCGGAGTGAGCCCCGGCGGAGAACGGGACGACTTGGACCACTGTTCGAGGGATCGTTGCGGCAGCGATGAGATGTTCAAGCTGAGCACGCATCACATCCGGTCCTCCGACATGACGTCGAAGCACCAGTTCATCGAGGACAACCCACAGCTCAGGCGCGTCAGCTCCGCCGAGGATGTGCTGGCGCTCCAGGCGGGCGGCCACCAACTCCTCACAGGCGGCCGGATCCGGTCGACCGGCTGCGAACACGGCACGAGCGTAATCCTGCGTCTGGAGCAGACCAGGAACTAGCTGGATCTCGAACGACCGGATCTCCGTGGCCGCTTCCTCCAGATCCACCCATGGCCGGAACCACGACGGGTACGCGTACCTAATCACCAGCTTCCACAGCCGCGCGAAGTGGTCACCCGTCCCGAACGTGGCGTCCGCCGCCCGTGAGAGGTCCATGGTCGGCAGGCGGGTGCCCGCCTCGATCTTGTTGAGCAGCGACGGTGCCATCAACGCCTGCTTCGCCAGCGCCCGTTGGCTGACGTTCTGCTCCAGTCGCAGGCGGCGCAGGTCCGTCGCGTAGAACGCGAGGACGGACTCCGTCGGGTCGAGCAGGTCTGCCAGAGCCATGGTCGAGCCCCCAAAGCGTGGACGGGCACACCGTCAACGTGCCCACGCCGGAATCGTAACCGCGCAGGGCCAGCAGTGGTGCACAGTCAGTGAGGATCGCCCAAACGAGTAGACGGGACGGCAAACCCCCTATGACCTCCATGATCGAGCGGCACCGCCATGCCCAACGCCAGGCCGCGGCCGACGCCGTCGACGAGTTGCGCGCCGCACTGGCGGGCGGCGACATCGTGCTGCCCTCGCTCGGGGTCGACCACCAGTCGCCGTTCACCGGCGTGGTCCTGGTCGAACTCGGATGCGCCAGACCCGATGTGGTGCGGCAGATGGCGCGCGCGATTCGCCGCGGTACCGCGGCCACCGCCCGCGCCGATGACTGAGCGTTGTCGGTGGCGCCGCCGGCGGCGCCGCTCCGCACCCGCTTCCAGCTGCCCCCTCGGCTGGCCGAACTGCCCGCTCTGCGAAAGGAACCGCCCTCGATGCCTCCCTCCAACGGCAGCTGCATGACCCTGCGGACCTACCGGATCACCCGCAGCGGCGAGCAGGTCGAGCTCTCCCGTCGCACGGTCGACCTGCCCTCCCCCGGCGTCATCGAGATCTCCAGCGTCTGGCCGGACTGCCGCTGCTCCCGTTGCTGCGCGCCTCCTCAACTCGCGGGCGAACGGCTCCGGTAGGCCAGCCTGGGCAGCAGCAGTTGGGTGATCGGGCCGACCGCGAGCGCGTACAGCACGGTGCCCACACCCACCGTGCCGCCGAGCAGCCAACCCAGGGCGAGCACCACGAGTTCGATCGCGGTCCGGACGAACCTGATCGAGCGCCCGGTGCTCGCCGACGCACCCGTCATCAGCCCGTCGCGCGGTCCGGGACCCAGCCGCGCGCCGACGTAGACGGCGGCGGCGAGCCCGTTCAGGGCGACGCCCCCGACCAGCAGCCCGATCCGCACGCCCAGTCCCGGGTGCTGCGGCAACAGCGTGAGCCCGAGGTCCGAGGAGAGCGCGAGGAGGGCGATGTTCGCGCCGGTGCCGAACGTCGGCTTCTGGCGCAGCGGGATCCAGCAGAGCAGCACCAGCACGCCGAGCCCGGCGCTGATGGTGCCGAAGCTGAACGGCGTGTGCCGCTCCACCCCCTCGTACAGCACGCTCCACGGGTTGACGCCGAGCGCCGCGCGGACCATCGCCGCCAGGCTGAAGCCGTACAAGGCGAGGCCGGCGAACAGCTGGGGCAACCGTTGTGCGGGCCGCTCGCTCAGCGGCAGGTAACCGAGATCGGGCCAGGGTGTGCGGCCGGCGGCCATGCGAGCCTCCAGGGGACGTCGTTCGAGGTACGGCTCGAACGTAGGCGGCGGGCACCCCGCTGGTCCCGGTCCACTTGAGGGGAACTGGACCAGTCGATGAGAATGCGAGCGTGTACTGGTACCTGACCGTCCGTTCGGACGACCACTACGGCGCGAGCGTGCCGACCGCCGAGGTCACCGCCCTGCTCGACGCCGAGCCCGGTCTGCTGCGCACCGATCTCGCCTGCTACCGGCAGGCCGAGGGGCACCCATGGCTCCAGATCGTCCTGGCCGCCTGCGACGCGGGCGGCAACTACGCCGTCCAGCCGGGCCGGGCGCCGCAGCGGGTCGGCGTGGTGGAGCTGATCTGCTCCGCCGCCGACGGCTCGCCGGGGTACGACCCCGCCCTCGCCCTGGCCCGGCGGCTCGCCGCGGCGTTCGGCTGGGAGGTGCTCGACCCGGACACCGACGAGCTGCTGCACCCGGCCGCCCCCGCAACCGCCGTCCCCGCCGCTCCCACCGCTCCCCCGGTCAGCCGAACAGCCGCGCCTCGCCCCGCTCCCGCAGCTGCTGGAACGCCGTCGGGGTCGGCCGCACCGGCAGGAACTCCTTGATCTTCCGGGCGCATTCGGCCGGGCTGCTGACGCCGGTGTCGACCTCGACGTCGTAGAGCCCATGCGCGTGGACCTGCTCGATCTGACCGGCCGCCAGGCCCACCGGCCGGTCCCCGCGGGCGCGTTCGCGCCGTTCGAGCTCCGGCAGCGGGCAGTGCACGCCGACCAGCACGACGTCCTGCGGCTCGAACAGGGCCAGGCAGTCGCGCAGTCGCCACTCCTGGCTGAAGAGGTGGTCGACCACCACGTTGTTGCCGCCCGCCGCCATGCCGGCCACCGCGCGGTGGAACCCCTGCCAGGTGCGGCGCAGCACGTCGGTCAACTCGTCCGGCGTGTACTGGCGATCACGGGCCCGCATCGCGTGGAAGCGGTCCACCGGGAGGTGGAAGTACGTCTCGTCCAGGGTCGCCAGCAGCTCCTCGGCGATGCTCGACTTGCCCGAACTCGACGTGCCGTTGAGAAAGATGATCAGTCCGCCGGTTGTCACCGGTGCCCCCCGCTGGATTCGTTCCTACCCGTCCGATCATGATGCCCGACCCCCCGAAGGACGCCCACCCCGCCCCCACCCCCGCCCTCGCTCACCCGGCCGCGAGCAGTTCCAGCTTGCGGCGGCTCTCCTCGTCGGCCGGGGTGTAGGCGACGAGCCGGGCGCCGGGCCGGGGCCCGAGCCACAGGTTGGTGAAGTCCATCCGCAGCACGCCGACCTCGGGGTGCAGGAAGCCCTTGCTGCCGTTCTCCCGGGCGCCCACCTCGTGGCGCTGCCAGGCCTCCTCGAAGTCGGGTGAGGCGTTGCGCAGCCGGGTGAGCAGGGCCTTCCAGGCGGGGTCGGCGACGTGGTCGGCCATCGCGGCCCGCAGCCGGGCCACCACCTGGGTGCGGGCGCCCTCCAGGTCCACCCAACGGGCCTGGAACTGCGGGTTGTTGAAGATCAGCCAGATCAGGTTGCGCTCCTCGAAGGGCAACGCGTCGAGTCCGCCGAGCATCCGGCAGTACATCGGGTTGAACGCCAGCAGGTCGTAGCGGCTGTTGAGCACGCAGGCGGGCAGGGGCGCGAGCTGATCGAGCACGAGCTGCACCGCCGGGTTGATCATCGGGCACTCGGTGGTCGGCTCGGGGTGGCCGGCGCCGGCCAGGATGTACAGGTGCTGGCGCTCGTTGGGGTCGAGCATCAGCGCCCGGGCGACCGCCTCCAGCACCTGACCGGAGACCTGGATGTCGCGGCCCTGTTCGAGCCAGGTGTACCAGGTCACCCCGACGGCGGCGAGCTGCGCGACCTCCTCGCGGCGCAGGCCCGGCGTGCGGCGGCGGCCGGTGCTGGGCAGGCCGACCTGCTCGGGTGAGAGCCGCTCGCGGCGGCTGCGCAGGAAGGCGGCCAGCTCCTGGCGGCGCACGTCGTCCGCGCCCGGGTCGGAGTGCGCGCCGGGGGCGGCCGGGGCGACGGCGGGAACGGAAGCGGGGTTCGCGGTACGCATGCTCCTAGGATGCGCCTCCAGTGACCCTGGTGCCAGGTATTCGTTATAACAGGATAACCAAGCTCTTGTACCAGGGTAAGAAGAGCCGGATCGTAGGACCCGTGACTCAGCAACTGGACCGCCCACAGGCCAACCCGATCCGCTCCTCCTACCGCGCCGCGGCGCCGACCCCGCCCGCCGCGCCCGCCCCGACCCGCACCCTCACGGTCGCCGGCCTGGTCACCGTCCTGCTCGGCGCGTTCCTGCCGATGCTCGACTTCTTCATCGTCAACGTCGCCCTGCCCACCATCGACCACGACCTCTCCGCCGGACCGGCCGTGCTGGAGCTGGTCGCCGCCGGGTACGGCATCGCCTTCGCCGTCCTGCTGGTGCTCGGCGGACGGCTCGGGGACAGCCTGGGCCGGCGCCGGCTCTTCATCGCCGGCGCGGCCGCCTTCGCGCTCACCTCGCTCGCCTGCGGCCTGGCGCCCAGCGCCTGGATGCTGGTGGCCGCGCGGGTCGCCCAGGGCGCCTCGGCCGCGCTGCTGATCCCGCAGGTGCTGGCCACCATCACCGCCGCCACCACCGGTCCGCAGCGCAACCGCGCGCTGAGCATCTACGGCGCGGTCGGCGGGATCTCGGTGGTGATCGGCCAGGTGCTGGGCGGCATGCTGGTGCAGGCCGACCTGTTCGGCACCAGCTGGCGCGCGGTCTTCCTGCTGAACGTCCCGTTCGCCCTGGTCACCGCCGTCCTCGCGGTGCGCTGGGTGCCGGAGAGCCGCTCCGCGCAGCCGAGCCGGGTGGACCTGCCCGGCACCGTGCTGCTGACCGCCACCCTGCTCGCCCTCTTCGTGCCGCTGATGGAGGGCCGCGCGGTCGGCTGGCCGCTCTGGACCTGGCTGCTGCTGGCCCTCTCCCCCGTCACCGCCTGGGCGTTCGTGGCCGTCGAGCTGCGGGCCGAGCGGGCCGGACGGCTGCCGCTGGTGCCGCTGTCGCTGCTGCGGATCCCCGAGATGCGCCGCGGACTGGGCATCGCGCTCCCGTACTTCGGCAACTTCGGCGCCTTCATGTTCATCCTGGCGATCACCCTGCAGCAGGGCCTGCGGCTGAGCCCGGTGGACTCCGGCTGGGCGCTGGTGCCGCTGGCGGTGGGCTACTTCACCTCCTCGCTGGCCGGCCCGCGGCTGATCGGGCGCTTCGGCAGCCGGGTGATCACCGCCGGTTCGCTGATCCAGCCGATCGGCACGATCCTGCTGATCACCACGGTGCTCACCGACTTCCAGCACCTGAGCGTGCTGACCCTGCTGCCCGCGATGGCGCTGACCGGGCTGGGCAACGGCCTGATCGGCACCCCGCTCTTCCGGGTGGTGCTCGCCAAGGTGCCGCACGAGCGGGCCGGGGTCGGCAGCGGGGTGCTGGCGACCACCCAGCAGTCCAGCCTGGCCCTGGGCGTGGCCACCTTCGGGACGCTCTTCCTCGCCCTGATCCCCTCGCTGGGGATGGCCCACGCGCTGGCGCTGGTGCTCACCCTGCAGTTGGTCGGCGCCGCGGTGATCAGCTACCTGAGCACCCGGCTGCCCCGCTCGATGGGCTGACGATCCTTCAGAACCGTGGGTCCGGGCCGGCGCCCGGGCCCGGTTCCGGTTCCGGGCCCGGCTCCGGTTCCGGCAGCGGCGGCGGCGGGTCGAGCAGCAGCTCCAGCACGTCGATCGCCGCGTACAGCCGCTCGCGCTGCTCGCCCGCGAGTCGGTCGATCCGCTCGGCCAGCAGCTCGGAGCGCTCCTGCCGGATCCGCGCCAGCAGCGCGCGGCCGGCCGCCGTCACGCTCACCAGCTGGGAGCGCCCGTCGGTGGGGTGCGGGACGCGCTCGACGAGGCCGCCGGCGCCCAGCGGCCCCAGCGTGCGGGTCATCGAGGGCGCGGCGACCGCCTCGCGCTGGGCCAGCTCGCTGACCGGCAGCGGGCCGTGCTCCTCGATCCGGGCCAGCGCCGAGAGCTGGGCGAAGGGCAGGTCCTGGCTGCCGGAGGCCTGGGCCATCTGCCGGTAGAGCCGGGCGTCCACCAGCCGCAGCCGGGTGACCTCGGCCGCCGGGTCCGACGAGACGCGTGACTCGGGCGAGCCGGAAGACGCGGGAGTGCTCACGAGCCCGCGCCCACCCGGGCGGAGGGCGCCGAGCGCGGCGGCTGCGGCGGCCGCTCGGCCCCGGCCCCGCGCCCGCGCAGCAGCGAGGCGCCGGCCGCCACCACCGACATCGCGATGGCGAGCCAGAAGACCACCACCAGCCCGTCGTGGAACGGCCCGGAGATCAGCTGCGGGAAGAACTCCCGCCCGGTGAGCGTCTGCTGGTTCGCCGCCGGCAACTGCCCCAGCAGCTGCGGACCGAGCAGCTGGCGGATCGGGTTGTAGCCGAGGAAGGCCGCGAAGAGCGTGCCGACCGGGGGCAGGGCGGCGATCGCGTGCGCGTCGGCGGCCGGCACGCCCTGGGCGGTCAGCCCGGAGCTGAGGGTGCCCGGCAGCGAGCCGGCCAGCCCGGCCACCATCAGCGAGAAGAAGACGCCGATCGACAGCACCATGCCGGCGTTCTGGAAGGTGGCCCGCATCCCGGAGGCGGCGCCGCGCGACTCGGCGGGCACGCTGGCCATGATGATCGAGGTGTTCGGAGCGGCGAAGAGGCCGCCGCCCAGGCCGTTGAGGAAGACCAGGAAGGCGAAGAGCGGGTAGGAGAAGTCGGTCGGCAGCACCAGCAGGCCGGCGAACGAGGCGGCCATCACCAGCAGGCCGGCCGCCGCGAAGAGCCGGGCGCCGAAGCGGTCCGAGAGGTAGCCGGCGACCGGCCCGGCGGCCAGGAAGCCGACGGTCAGCGGCAGCAGGTAGATGCCCGCCCAGAGCGGGGTGTCGGCGTAGTCGTAGCCGTGCAGCGGGAGCCAGATCCCCTGCAGCCAGATGATCAGCATGAACTGCAGCCCGCCGCGGGCGACCGAGCCCAGCAGCGCGGCGCCGTTGCCGCCGGCGAAGGCCAGGTCCCGGAAGAGCCGCAGCGGGAACATCGGCTCGGCGACCCGGTTCTCCACCACGCAGAAGACGACCAGCAGCGCGGCGCCGCCGATCAGTCCGGCCAGCACCCACGGGTCGGTCCAGCCCATGCTGTGGCCGCCGTAGGGCTGGATGCCGTAGGTGATGCCGGCCAGCAACGCGGTCAGCCCGACGCCGAAGGTGATGTTGCCCCACCAGTCGATCCGCCCGGGTCGTCGGATCCCCGTCTCGTGCAGCGAGCGGTAGGCCCAGACCGTCCCGACCAGGCCGATCGGCACGTTGACCCAGAAGATGCTGCGCCAGTCCCACTGGGCGAGCACCCCGCCCAGCACCAGGCCGACGAAGGATCCCGCGATGGCGGCCACCATGTTGACGCCCAGCGCCATGCCGCGCTGGCCGGCCGGGAAGGCGTCGGTGATGATCGCGGCCGAGTTGGCCATCAGCATCGCGCCGCCGACGGCCTGCACCACCCGCCAGCCGATCAGCCAGAGCGCGCCGCCACCGCCGTCCAACGGGTCCAGCGAGAGGATCACCGAGGTCAGGGTGAAGATCAGGAAGCCGGCGTTGTAGATCCGCACCCGGCCCCAGATGTCGCCGAGCCGACCCAGGGCCACCACCAGGACCGCGGTCACCAGCATGTAGCCCATCAGCATCCAGAGCAGGTAGCTGACGTTGCCGGGCTGCAGCGGGTCGAGGTGGATGCCGTTGAAGATCGCGGGCAGCGAGATCAGCACGATCGAGCTGTTGATGGTCGCCACCAGCATGCCCAGCGTGGTGTTGGACAGCGCCACCCACTTGTAGTGCGGGTGGTCGGCGCCGATCCAGCGCCTCCCCCGCTCGGTCCCGCCGGCCGGTCCTGCCGTCCCGCTCGTCGCCATCAGCGCGCTCCCCTCGGCCCGACTACTTAGCTCACGTGAACTAAGTATCCCGTCATACTGATATGCCCGGCAAGGCCCGAAATTCCTCCGCCCCTGTCGGCACCGGATGCGATCCTGTCGCCATGAGCACCACCGAGGACCAGACCACCACCACCCCCACCACCCCCACCGACGTCCGTACCCGCGACCAGCTCGTCGCCCTGCTCGAAGCCGGCGCGACCCCCAAGTACCTGCTCTTCTGGGGCCACCGCCCCGAGCGCGACGGGCGGATCGGCGCCGGCTCGCTGAGCCAGTGGTGGCCGGCCCCGTTCACCGTCGACGGCCTCACCTACGCCACCGCCGAGCACTGGATGATGGCGGGCAAGGCGCGGCTCTTCGGGGACGAGGAGATCGTGCCCCGGATCCTGGCCGCCCGGACGCCCGCCGAGGCCAAGAAGCTCGGCCGGCTGGTGCGCGGCTTCGAGGACCGGCGCTGGGAGCAGGAGCGGTTCGACCTGGTGGTGGCGGGCAACGTGGCCAAGTTCGGGCAGCACGAGGAGCTGCGCGCCTACCTGCTCGGCACCGCCCGGCGCGTCCTGGTGGAGTCCAGCCCGCTCGACCGGGTCTGGGGCACGGGCCTGGCCGCCGACGACGAGCACGCCACCGTCCCGTCCCGGTGGCGCGGCCTCAACCTGCTCGGCTTCGCGCTGATGGCCGCCCGCGCCGAGCTCGCGGGGAGCTGAGGAGACGCGAGTGCCCCGCGCGACGGCGTCGCGCGGGGCACTTCGGTGTTGCGGGTTCAGCAGCCGATCAGGCGGGCACCGAGGTAGCTCTTCACCTGGTCCAGCGAGACCCGCTCCTGGGCCATGGTGTCGCGCTCGCGGATGGTGACCGCGTTGTCCTCGAGGGTGTCGAAGTCGACGGTGACGCAGAACGGCGTGCCGATCTCGTCCTGGCGGCGGTAGCGCTTGCCGATCGCGCCGGCGTCGTCGAACTCGACGTTCCACGCCTGGCGCAGGTCGGCGGCCAGGCCCCGCGCCTTCGGCGAGAGGTCGGCGTTGCGCGACAGCGGCAGCACCGCGACCTTGACCGGGGCCAGGCGCGGGTCGAGCCGCATGCCGACGCGCTTCTCCATGACGCCCTTGGCGTTGGGCGCCTCGTCCTCGAAGTAGGCGTCGAGCAGGAAGGCCAGCATGGCGCGGTTGAGGCCGGCCGCCGGCTCGATGACGTACGGGAAGTACCGCTCGCCGGACTCCTGGTCGAAGTACTTGAGGTCCTGGCCGGAGGCCTCGCTGTGGGTGGCGAGGTCGTAGTCGGTGCGGTTGGCCACACCCTCCAGCTCGGAGAACTCGCTGCCGCCGAAGTTGAAGCGGTACTCGATGTCGACCGTGCGCTTGGCGTAGTGCGAGAGCTTCTCCTTCGGGTGCTCGAAGAAGCGCATGTTCTCGGTGCGCAGGCCCAGGCCCACGTACCAGTCCCAGCGCTGCTGGAGCCAGTACTCGTGCCAGGTCTCGTCCTCGCCGGGCTTGACGAAGAACTCCATCTCCATCTGCTCGAACTCGCGGGTGCGGAAGATGAAGTTGCCGGGGGTGATCTCGTTGCGGAAGCTCTTGCCGATCTGGGCGATGCCGAACGGCGGCTTCTTGCGCGAGGTGGTCTGCACGGCCTTGAAGTTGGTGAAGATGCCCTGCGCGGTCTCCGGGCGCAGGTAGGCCAGGCCACCCGCGTCCTCGGTGACGCCCAGGTGCGTCTTCAGCATGCCCGAGAACTCCTTGGGCTCGGTGAAGGCGCCCTTGGTGCCGCAGTGCGGGCAGTTGACGTCGGCCAGGCCGTTGGCGGGCAGCCGGCCGTGCTTGGCCTCGTACGCCTCCTCCAGGTGGTCCGCGCGGTAGCGCTTGTGGCAGGAGGTGCACTCGGTCAGCGGGTCGTTGAAGGTGGCGACGTGGCCGGAGGCCTCCCAGACCTCACGGGCCAGGATCACCGAAGAGTCGAGACCCACGACGTCCTCGCGCGCGGTGACCATCGAACGCCACCACTGGCGCCGGATGTTCTCCTTGAGCTCGACACCCAGTGGCCCGTAGTCCCAGGCGGCCTTGGTGCCACCGTAGATCTCGCTGCAGGGGTAGACGAAGCCACGGCGCTTGCTCAGGCTGACAATCGTGTCGATCTTGTCGGCGGCCACAGTGCTCTCTTCAGGACGACGCCGTACTGGGTACGACGGCACGGTCAAGGCGCGGCTGGTTGCACGCACCCGAATACCTCAGGTTACCGGGCGGGCGGGTACGGGTTCACATCGTTAAGCGGCTCCGGCGTGGCCGTCGGGGGGCCGCGAGCCCCAAGGAAGTTGACAATCATTTCCAGTTAATATGAGAATGGTTGTCATGATGCTCCGATCCGCACGCCGCTCCATAGCCCTCGCCGCCACCGCGGCGACGGCTGCCCTGCTGCTGACCGCCTGTGGCGGCGGCAGCGGTGCCCGCGGCGCGGACGGCCGGCTGAACGTGGTGGCGTCCTTCTACCCCCTGCAGTACCTGGCCGAGCAGATCGGCGGCGGCCACCTCAACGTGACCGACCTCACCGCCGACGGCACCGAGCCGCACGACCTGGAGCTGACGCCCCGGCAGGTCGGCACCGTGCAGGAGGCCGGCGTGATCCTCTACCTCAAGGGCCTGCAGCCCACCGTGGACAAGGCCGTCGAGCAGGCGAGCAGCAAGCACGTGGTGGACGCCACCGCCGCCTCCCCGCTGGTCGACCACCACCTCGACGAGGGCGCCGCCGAGGACTCGGCCGGCCACGTCCACCCCGGCGCCGCCGGCGACCCGCACATCTGGCTGGACCCCAGCCGCTACGCGGCGGTCGCCCGGTCGGTCGGCGCCGAGCTGGCCCGGGCCGACCCGGCCAACGCGGCCGAGTACGGCGCCAACACCGAGGCGCTGGTGGGCCGGCTCACCGCCCTCGACCAGAGCTTCCGCGCCGGTCTGGCGAGCTGCCGCAGCACCGCCTTCGTCACCAGCCACGCCGCCTTCGGCTACCTCGCCGACCACTACGGCCTGGAGCAGATCGCCATCAACGGGGTCGACCCCGAGTCGGAGCCGACCCCCTCGCGGCTGGCCGACATCCAGCAGGCCGCCAAGACCCACGACGTCTCCACGATCTTCTTCGAGGCCCTGGTCAGCCCCAAGCTCGCGCAGAGCGTGGCCCGGGACCTGGGCCTGCGGAGCGCGGTGCTGGACCCGCTGGAGGGCGTCAAGGACCCCGCCGCGGACGACTACTTCTCGATCATGCGGCAGAACCTGACCAACCTGCAGACCGCTCTCGGCTGCACGAGCTGACGGGACACCCTCGGATGACTCAGACGATCCGTCAGACCGGCCCCGGGAGCGAACCCGCCCTCGGCATACCGGTGCCCGCCCCCGTGGTGCGGCTGCGCGGCGCGCTCGCCTCGCTGGGCGGCCGCCCGGTGCTGCGCGGGGTGGACCTGACCGTCGCCCCCGGCGAGGTGGTCGCGCTGCTGGGCGCCAACGGCTCCGGCAAGTCCACCACCGTCAAGACGGTGATCGGCGCGGTGCCGCTCAGCGGCGGCGACCTGGAGCTGTTCGGCACCCCGCGGGGGCGCTTCCGCCAGTGGCACCGGGTCGGCTACGTCCCGCAGCGCACCACCGCCGCCGGCGGCGTGCCCGCCACCGTGCGCGAGGTGGTCTCCACCGGCCGGCTCGCCCAGCACCGGATGCGGCCCTTCCGCCGGGTCGACCGGGCGGCCGTGGACCGCGCGCTGGAGGCCGTCGGGATGCTGGACCGGGCCGGCGACGGGGTCGGCGACCTCTCCGGCGGCCAGCAGCAGCGGGTGCTGATCGCCCGCGCCCTGGTCGGCTCCCCCGAGCTGCTGATCATGGACGAGCCGATGGCCGGGGTCGACCTGGCCAGCCAGCAGGTGCTCGCCGACACCCTGCGCCGGGAGGTCGAGCGCGGCGCCGCCGTCCTGCTGGTGCTGCACGAACTCGGCCCGTTGGAGCCGCTGATCGACCGCGCGGTGGTGCTGCGCGACGGCTGCGTGGCGCACGACGGCCCGCCGCCGCCCGGGGCCGGGCAGCACGCGCTGCCGGGCCACGACCACGTCCACCCGCACGCCGACGCCCGCTCCGGGGCCCGACAGGGGCTGCTCTCATGATCCAGATGTTCTCCTTCGAGTTCATGCAGCGCGCCTTCCTGGCCGCCCTGCTGGTCGGCGTCACGGCGCCCGCGGTGGGGATCTACCTGGTCCAGCGGCGCCAGGCGCTGATGGGCGACGGCATCGGCCACGTCGCGCTGACCGGCGTGGGGTTGGGGCTGCTCTTCCAGACCAGCCCGGTCTGGATGGCCGTGCTGGTCTGCGTGCTGGCCGCGGTGGTGATGGAGCTGGTCCGCTCGCGCGGCAACCAGCGCGGCGACATCGCGCTCGCCATGCTCTTCTACGGCGGCATGGCCTGCGGGCGGCTGCTGATCAGCAAGGCCCCCGGCGCCAGCGGCACCGGCGGCAGCCTGGACAGCTACCTCTGGGGCTCGATCGTCGCGGTGGACGCCGGCGACCTGGCCACCATCGCCGCGCTCGGCGCGGTGGTGATCGCGGTCACCCTGGGCCTGCGCCGCCAGCTCTTCGCCGTCTGCCAGGACGAGGAGTTCGCCAAGGTCACCGGGATCCCGGTGCGGCTGCTCAACCTGCTGCTGGCGGTGATGGCCGCGGTGACCGTCACGGTCGCCATGCGGGTGGTGGGGCTGCTGCTGGTGAGCGCGCTGATGGTGGTCCCGGTGGCGGCGGCCCAGTTGCTGACCCGCTCGTTCCTGGCCACCCAGGTGCTCTCGATCGGCCTGGGCGTGGTGGTCTCGCTGGGCGGGGTGGCCACCTCCTACCAGGCCGACGTGCCGCCGGGGTCGGCCATCGTGCTGCTGGCCATCGCCTTCTTCGCCGCCTTCAGCGTGGTCGCGGCCCCGCTGGCCCGGCGCCGGCACCACCGGGCGGCACCCGAGCGCGGGCCGCTGGTCTGCGACGTCCTGCTGCCGGCGCAGGCGGTGGCCTCCCCGGCGGGCGCCGGGCCGGCGGGGCCCGGCGCTGACGGGCCGTCGGCCCCGCCCGGCGGGGAGTCGATCGGCCGTGCGGGGCTGGCACAATGAGGTGTGACCCGCCCCGATCCCCAGGAGGAGCCCCGGTGACCACCGCAGGCCCGTCGCCACGCGCCCGATCCACCCGCCAGCGCGCCGCGGTCTCCGCCGCGTTGGACGAGATCGAGGACTTCCGCAGCGCGCAGGAACTGCACGACATGCTCAAGCACCGCGGTGACTCGGTCGGCCTGACCACCGTCTACCGCACCCTGCAGTCGCTGGCGGACGCCGGCGAGGTGGACGTGCTGCGCACCGCCGACGGCGAGGCCGTCTACCGGCGCTGCAGCAGCGGGCACCACCACCACCTGGTCTGCCGGCACTGCGGCAGCACGGTGGAGGTCGAGGGACCGGCGGTCGAGCGGTGGGCCAACGCGGTGGCGGCCGAGCACGGGTTCAGCGACATCGCGCACACCCTGGAGATCTTCGGCACCTGCGCGGAGTGCGCGGCCAAGCGCTGACGCCCCGCGGGTCCGCCCCCGCCGCGCGGCCGCGCCCGGGCCCGCGTCCCGTACCCGGGCGAGCCCCGGGTACGGCGGACGCCGGCCCCCCGATCAGCGCTGGGTGGGCAGCTCGGCGCCGGCCACCTCGTTGGGCAGCGCGCCGCCGAAGCGCCGGTCGCGCATCGCGTACTGCTCGCAGGCCCGCCACAGGTCGCGCCGGTCGAAGTCCGGCCAGAGCACGTCCTGGAACACGAACTCGGCGTAGGCCGACTGCCAGAGCCAGAAGTTGGACGTGCGCTGCTCGCCGCTCGGGCGCAGGAACAGGTCCACGTCCGGCATGTCCGGGTGGTACATGTACTTGGAGATGGTCTTCTCGTTGACCTTCTTCGGGTCCAGCTTCCCGGCCGCGACGTCGGCCGCGATCGCCGCCATGGCGTCCGTGAGTTCGGCCCGGCCGCCGTAGTTGACGCACATGTAGAGGGTGACCAGGTCGTTGCCCTTGGTCTGCTCCTCGGCCACCTTGAGCTCCTGGACCACGCTCTTCCAGAGCTTGGGCATCCGGCCGGCCCAGCGGATCCGCACGCCCATCGCGTCCAGCTCGTCGCGGCGGCGGCGGATGACGTCGCGGTTGAAGTTCATCAGGAACTTCACCTCGTCCGGCGAGCGCTTCCAGTTCTCGGTGGAGAAGGCGTAGAGCGAGATGTTGCCCACGCCCATCTCGATCGCGCCCCGCAGCACGTCCAGCACGACGCTCTCGCCGACCTTGTGGCCCTCGGTGCGGGGCAGCCCGCGCTCCTTGGCCCAGCGGCCGTTGCCGTCCATCACGATCGCGACGTGCTCGGGGACCAGTTCACCGGGGATCTTCGGCGGCTTGGCGCCACTGGGGTGCGGGGTCGGGGGAAGGTACTCCCGCTGCTTGCTGCCGCCGAAGAGCCGTCGCGCTGCCATGCTCACTTCTCCACGTATCTCATCGAGCGGATGCCCCGCTCGAGGTGCCACTGCAGGTAGGCCGCGACCAGGCCGCTGCCCTCCCGCCAGTACCTCGGTTCGCAGGCATCCGCGGTCTGCCAGTCTCCGGACAACAGCGCACCGAGCAGAACCAGTGTCTCAGGGGAGGGTACGGCACAACCGGGCACACGGCAGTCCGCGCAGAGCACGCCGCCGGCCTGCAGCGAGAAGAACCGGTTGGGGCCCTCCAGACCGCACTTCGCGCAGTCCGTGAAACTGGCGCCGTAGCCGTTGACGGCCAGCGAGCGCAGCAGGAAGGCGTCCAGCACCAGGTGCGACTGGTGCGTGCCGGCGGCCAGCGTGCGCAACCCGCCGACCAGCAGCAGGTACTGCTGGACGGCCGGCTCGCCCTCGTTCTCGGCGAAACGTTCCGCCGTCTCCAGCATCGCGGTGCCGGCGGTGTAGCGGCCGTAGTCGGTGACGATGTTCCCGCCGTACGGCGCGATGGTCTCCACCTGGGTGCAGAGCGGCAGCGAGCGGCTCACCAGCTCGCTGCCGCGGCTGAAGAACTGCACGTCCACGTGCGAGAAGGGCTCGAGGCGGGCGCCGAACTTGGACTTGGTCTTGCGGACCCCGCGGGCCACCGCCCGCACCCGGCCGTGCTGGCGGGTGAGCAGGGTGATGATCCGGTCGGCCTCGCCGAGCTTCTGGGCGCGCAGCACCACGCCGTCGTCGCGGATCAGGCTCATGGCCGGACCCGACGGGGGCGGTGGGCCGCGCGGGGGCGGCGGGACTCGGTGGACATCCCCCTATTCTCTCTCCTCCGGACAGCCGGGTACCCGCACCGGGTACGTGGGGGACCGGTGCGGGACGCGGCGGGCCCGGAGGGGGGAGTACGGGCCCGGCTCGGGAGCGCTGGGGCGCGCCCTGGAGGAGCTGCTCAGTGCGGGGTGCGGGTGGCCGCCTCCAGCAGCCGCGCGACCGCGTCCGTGCTCAGCCGCAGGCAGGTGCCGACGGCGGCCAGCGCCTCGCGCTCCTGCGGCCGGTAGCGGCCGTCGGCGAGCGCGATCCAGGCGCCCTGCAACAGCAGCCGCTCGCGGCCCGGCTGGGCCAGGTGCGGGGCCAACGGTTCCAGGGCGGCGTGCAGTTCGATGGCCAGCGCGCTGCCGACCCCGTGCACGTCGAACGGCTCGCCCGCGCTCTGCCCCGACAGCGCCGCGAGGGCGGCCAGCACCTGGGCCTCGCCGCAGTCCTCGAAACCGGCCTCCCGGATCACCGCGCAGGCCTCGCCGCGGGCCGAGGAGGAGGTGGTCCCGCCGGCCGCGAGCACCGCCAGCGCGATGGTGTACTGCGCGTCGCGCAGCATCCCGGTCAGCCGCACGCTGGTGGGCTGCTCCAGGCTCTCCACCCCGTAGCGGCCGCTGCAGCTGGTGCACTGGACGCTGCCCAGCACCGGCCCCAGCGGCAGCAACGGCGTCCCGAACAGCCGCAGCCACCGCCGGCCGTGCTGGCGGCGGTAGTTGCGGTCCCCGCCACAGCCGGGGCAGAAGAAGTCGCCGAGCACATCCGTTCGCCACCGCGGGCGAACACCCCACAACCGTGTCACGGCGCCAACTCCCCAGACATGGCAGGCGGCCTGCACGTCGACGGGCAGGTCACGCGACCGGAGGTGGAGGCCGTCCCACCGACCCCCGTTTCCGGTGCGTCGATGTTGCCACGGTTGCCCGCACGTGTCAGTACCCCGAACACCTGCCGACGGGAAAAAATGTGGCCCAGGCCACACCGGTCCCCCACCGGCGCAGGCCGCCCCGCACGGTGCGCGGGACGGCCTGCGAAGTCCACCGGTACGGGTTACCGGCGTGCCGTGCGGTTGACGGCGCTGATGATGGCCTTCAGCGAGGCGCGGACGGTGTTGGCGTCGATGCCGACCCCCCACAGCACCTGGTCGCCCACCGCGCACTCGACGTAGGCGGCGGCCTGGGCGTCGCCGCCCTCGCTCAGCGCGTGCTCGGCGTAGTCCAGCACCCGTACGTCCACGCCGATGGCGCCCAGCGCGTCGGCGAAGGCGGAGACCGGGCCGTTGCCGGTACCGGTCAGCACCGTCTCCACGCCGTCCACCACGGCGGCGACGGTCAGCGCGTCGCGGCCGTCCTCGGTGGTCAGGCTCTGCTGCTCGCGCAGCGAGATCCGGCCCCACGGGTTCTGCGGGGTGGGCAGGTACTCGTCCTGGAAGACCGCCCAGATGTCGGCGGGGGTGACCTCGCCGCCCTCGGCGTCGGTCTTGGCCTGGATGATCCGGGAGAACTCGATCTGCATCCGGCGCGGCAGGTCCAGCTTGTGGTCGTTCTTCAGCACGTAGGCGATGCCGCCCTTGCCGGACTGGCTGTTGACCCGGATGACCGCCTCGTAGGAGCGGCCGACGTCCTTGGGGTCGATCGGCAGGTACGGCACGCCCCAGGTGTACTCGCCCACCGGCACGCCCGCGGCGGCCGCGTCCGCCTCCAGCGCGTCGAAGCCCTTCTTGATGGCGTCCTGGTGCGAGCCGGAGAAGGAGGTGTACACCAGGTCGCCGGCGTAGGGGTGGCGCTCGGGCACGCTCATCTGGTTGCAGTACTCGTAGGTGCGGCGGATCTCGTCGATGTTCGAGAAGTCGATCATCGGGTCGACGCCCTGCGAGAACAGGTTCATCCCGACGTTGACCAGGTCCAGGTTGCCGGTCCGCTCGCCCTGTCCGAACAGGCAGCCCTCGACCCGGTCGGCGCCGGCCATCACGGCCAGCTCGGCCGAGGCGACGCCGGTGCCGCGGTCGTTGTGCGGGTGGGTGGACAGCGCCACGAACTGACGGCGCGACAGGTTGCGCGACATCCACTCGATCTTGTCGGCGTAGACGTTGGGGGTCGAACGCTCCACCGTGGTCGGCAGGTTCAGGATGATCTCGCGGCCCTCGCCGGGCTGCCAGACGTCCATCACGCCCTCGCAGACGTCCAGCGCGAAGTCCAGCTCGGTGTCGATGAAGATCTCCGGCGAGTACTGGTAACCGAAGACCGTCTCGTCGCCCAGCAGCTTCTCGGCGTACTCCATGACCAGCCGGGTGCCGTCCACCGCGATCGCCTTGATCTGCTCCCTGCTGCCCCGGAAGACCACCCGGCGGAACAGCGGCGAGGTCGCGTTGTACAGGTGCACGGTGGCGCGCGGGGCGCCGACCAGCGACTCCACGGTGCGCTCGATCAGGTCCTCGCGGGCCTGGGTCAGCACCGAGATGGTGACGTCCTCGGGGATCGCGCCCTCGGTGATCAGCGAGCGGACGAAGTCGAAGTCGGTGGCGCCCGAGGACGGGAAGCCGACCTCGATCTCCTTGTAGCCCATCGACACCAGCAGGTCGAACATCTTGCGCTTGCGGGCCGGCGACATCGGGTCGATCAGTGCCTGGTTGCCGTCGCGCAGATCGGTCGACAGCCAGCGCGGCGCCTTGGTGATCACCTGGCCGGGCCAGGTGCGGTCCGGCAGGTCGACGGTGCCGAAGGGTACGTAGCGGCCGAACGGCATCCCGGACGGCTTCTGCTGCACGCTGGCCGCGGTGATCGGCGTCGGCCGGTCGATGAACGCACGAGCGACGGAGGACTGCTCAGTCATGGGTGAGACTCTCGGCTTCTCTTCGGAGGCGGGCTGGTCGGGGTGATGGTCACCCGACGGGCCGACTGGTGCGGCGCACAACGGCGTTGGAATGCGCACAGCACAGATCCCGCGGCGAGGGAGCCGGCCTCTGAACGGTCTACAGGCCCTCGCCGCGGCAGCTAAGAAGAAGCAGCCCGTAACGCATGATGGTGCCAGCGTAACCCAGGCCCGTCCGGTGCCGAAGTGAACCGGCCCACGTTTCCACTCCTTGAGACGGGGCGCGAGCGGACCCTGGCGGAGCCGTGGGTGGGCCGTGGCCCGGCCCCGCGGCGCGGTGCGCCGGTGGCCGACACCGGAAAGAAATCGGTCCATTGTCCAAAATGCCGGGCGAATCCCATCGTTGCGTAGCAGACTGGCGACCATGCGTATACAGGTGACCAGGACCGGCGGCTTCGCAGGGCGCACACTCCGGGCCGAGCTGGACACCGTCGAACGGATCGACGCCCCGCACGTACACGCCCTGGCCCGCGAGGCGGTCGCCGGGGCCGCCCGCACGCCCGGATACGGGGTGCCGGACGGCTACCACTACGCGATCGCCGTGGACGGGCGCACGGTGCACTGCGCCGACCCGAGCCTGACGGACTCGCAGCGCGAGCTGGTCTCCCTGGTGCTGCACCAGGGCGTCACCCTGCCGCCGGGCTGAGCGCCACCCAAGGCCCGCCGGGGACGGGCGACTTCGCGGTGCGGCCGCTCCAGCGCGCGACGGGCTCACAGCTCGGCGGGCTCACAGCTCGACGGGCTTAGAGCTCAGCGGGCCGGTAGGCGGAGGCGGGGTAGTGCAGCGCCGGCGGGATCGCGGCGTCGATCGTGCGCACCGCGGCCCGCAGGTCGGTGAACAGGTCCTCGATCACCGGGATGACGTCGCCGCCCGCCCCGAAGACCAGTCGCCCCTCGCCGCGCGCCTCCACGCCCACCACCTCCTCGTAGCGCACCTCGTGCACCTGGCCACCGGGGAAGCGCATGGTCAGGCCGCGGTCGGTGACCCGCAGCCGCACCGCGCGGGCGTCGCCGCTGAAGAGCCGGGCCAGCAACGGCGGGCGCAGCTCCAGGCCGTCGGTCGGCAGCCGCCGGCCGCCGCCGGCGCGGTGCTCGGGCAGGAAGGCCGCGGCGAAGTCGGGCCGCACCCCGCAGGGGACCACCAGCAGCGCGCTGCGCAGCGCGGCGGCGAAGGCGGTGCGCGCCTGATCGACCGTCACCCTCTCCAGCCGCGCCAGGCGTTCGGAGCGCGGGCACCAGGGCCGGTCGAGCAGTTCGACCCCCAGGGCGCCGGCCACCTCGTCGTCCTCGTCCGGGGAGGTCAGCTGCTCGACCGCGCCGGCCAGCTCCTCGGCCAACTCGGCATCCGTGGGGCCCTGTTCGGCCAGTCGCCAGGCCTCGGCCCAGAGCAGTTCGGCGACCTGCCCGGCCTCGCCCTCGCGGGCGTCCAGGTGGATCACCTGCTCGCCCGGCCCCTGGCCCGGGCCGCCGGCGACGCTCTCGTAGCCCACGTGGTAGCTGAGCCCGCGCTGGTGGCGGGCGGCCAGCCGCAGGCGCTCCGCCAGGACGGCCACGGCCATCTGCACGGCGGGGTCCTGCGGGTCGACCCGCAGGGCGAGTCCCGGGCCGTGGGCGTCGTCCTCGCGCCACGAGGGGGTGACCACGGGCAGCGGCTCGGCCGCCGTGCGCACCGGGCGCCGGCCGGGCAGCAGCGGCAGTCGCAGGCCGGCCGGCGGCGGTCCGCTCAGCACCAGCACGGCGTTCTCGGCGTGGAAGAAGCGCTGCACCAGGTCGCGGACCGCCTGCGGCCCGATCCGGTCCGGCCCGGGGCCGGCGTAGGGGGCCAGGCCCGGGCCGCTGGCCCCGTAGCGGTGCGACAGCAGCGCGGCCACCGTCGGGTGCGTCACCTGGCCGCCCTCGGCGGCCAGCACGCCGCTCTCCTGCTCGAGGCGGTCCATCGGCAGGTCACCCAGCGCCCGGCAGACGAGTTCCAGGAAGCGCGCCACCTGCTCGGGGCGGCCCGAGCAGGTGAAGCGGGTGGTGTCCAGGTCGACGGCGGCGTTGTGCTCGTGGTGCAGGCGCGGCAGCGTGCTCATCGCCAGGTGCTCCACGAGGTGGGTCACCCCGAGGGTGCGGAAGGTCTCGTCCCGCGCGCCGCAGCCGAAGACGAGCGCCGCTTCGAGCGGGCCCGGCTCTTCGGTCCACAGGACGGGGACGCCGTCGATCACATCACGCTGCATCGCATGATCATATGAAATTAGATGGGATATTCAAATATTGACCACTGAACGGTCAAGGAGGGGCAAACTCAGAATCCCAGCTTGCGCAGCTGCTTGGGGTCGCGCTGCCAGTCCTTGGCGACCTTCACGTGCAGGTCGAGGTAGACCGGGGTGCCGAGCAGGGCCTCGATGTGCTTGCGGGCGGTGGTCCCGACGTGCTTGAGCCGGGCGCCCTTCGCGCCGATCACGATGGCCTTCTGGCTCTGCCGCTCGATGTAGACGTTCGCGTGGATGTCCAGCAGCGGGCGGTCGGCCGGGCGGCCCTCGCGCGGGATCATCTCCTCGACCACCACCGCCAGCGAGTGCGGCAGCTCGTCGCGCACGCCCTCCAGGGCGGCCTCGCGGATCAGCTCGGCCACCATGATCTGCTCGGGCTCGTCGGTCAGGTCGCCGTCCGGGTAGAGCGGCGGGCCGAGCGGCAGCAGCGGGGTGAGCAGGTCGGCCAGCAGGTCCACCTGCTTGTCGCCGACCGCCGAGACCGGGATGATCTCCGCCCACTCGATGCCCAGCTCCAGGCCGAGCTGGTGGATGGCGATCAGCTGCTCGGCGAGCTTCTTGGAGTCGACCAGGTCGGTCTTGGTGACGATCGCCACCTTGGGGGTCTTCTTGACCTCGGCCAGTTCCTTGGCGATGAACTTGTCGCCGGGGCCGAGCTTCTGGTCGGCGGGCAGGCAGAAGCCGATCACGTCGACCTCGGCCCAGGTGGAGCGGACCAGGTCGTTGAGCCGCTCGCCGAGCAGGGTGCGCGGCTTGTGCAGGCCGGGGGTGTCCACCAGCACCAGCTGGGCCTCGGGACGGTGCACGATGCCGCGCACGGTGTGCCGGGTGGTCTGCGGACGGTCGGAGGTGATCGCGACCTTCGTCCCCACCAGGGCGTTGGTCAGGGTCGACTTGCCCGCGTTGGGACGGCCGACGAAGCACGCGAAACCCGAGCGGTAGGGGGCTGCCGGGGAGGAGGGAGTGTCGCTCATGGGGACCATTCTCCCTGATCACCCGGGACCCACCCGACACCCCGCCGCGCGGTCACTTCCGGCGCGACTGCAACGCCCCGACCAGGGTGAGCACCAGCAGGGCGATCGAGCCGCCCAGCCAGTACGGCGAACCGGTCTCGTGCCAGCGGCCGAGGCCCATCACCACCGCCAGCAGCGCGGCGAAAAACCCGAGGGTCCCCATCAGGGCCCCACCCCCTCCCAGTGGGAGTGAGATTATCGGGTTTTCCGTCGACTTCCTTGGCAGGACCGGGCTCAGGCCTCGACGCGGGTGCGCAGCGCGCCGTCCGGACCGGCCAGCAGCAGCGGGGTGCCGGCGCCACCGAGGTCCCGCACGGCGGCCAGGTCCTGCGCGGCCGGCTCCTGCCCGGCGCTCACCACCGCGGCCGCCTCCAGCCCCTTGGCGCCGCTGGCCACCGCCATCGCCACCGCGGTCTGCACCGCGCTCAGCCGCAGCGAGGCCAGCTCGACGGTGCCGGCCACGTAGGTGCGGCCGGTCTCGTCGCGGACGGCCGCACCCTCCGCGACACCGTTGCGGGCACGGGCCGAGCGGGCCAGCGTGATGATCTTCTGGTCTTCGGGATCGAGCTCAGTCATGCCGCCGAGCATAGGCCGCGCGGACCGGGCGGACCGCGCCGGGCCGCCCGCCCCGACCGCCCTGCCCCACCCCCTCGGCCCCGACCCGCTCAGCCGGCCAGGAAGGCCCCGCTCCCCTGCGGCGCGAACTGCGCCAGCGCCTGCTCGATCCGCACCAGGGTGTCCGCCGAGAGCTCCACCCGGGCCGCGGCGAGGTTCTCCTCGATGTGCGCGGGCGTGCGGCTGCCGGGGATCGGCACCACGTGCTCGTCCTGGCGCAGCAGCCAGGCCAGCGCCAACTGGCCCGGGGTGAGGTCGAGCTCGGCGGCGATGCCGCGCAGCGGGGCGTACCGGTCGTTGTTGGCCCGCAGGTTGGCCGGATCGAAGCGGGCCAGGTTGTGGCGGAAGTCGCCCTCCCCCAGCTCGCTCACGGTACCGGTCAGGAAGCCGCCGCCGAGCGGGCTCCAGGCCACCACGCCCACGCCCAACTCGCGCGCGGCCGCCAGCAGCTGCGGGTCGGCCGGCTGCCACATCGACCACTGGACCTGCACCGCGGCGACCGGGTGCACCGCGTGCGCCCGCCGCACCTGCTCGGCGGTGACGTTGGAGAGCCCGAGGTGACGCACCAGCCCGTCCTCGACCAGCTCGGCCACCGCTCCGATCGTCTCCTCGAACGGCACCACCGGGTCCGGGAAGTGCGGGTAGTAGAGGTCGATCACCTCGGTCCCCAGATTGCGCAGCGACTGCTCGGCATAGCCGCGCACGTACCGGGGGTCGTTGTTGACGGCCAGCTCCCCGAAGGCCGCGTTGACCGGGAAGCGGTGCGCGGGGGCGCCGTCCGGGATCCGGAAGCCGAACTTGGTGGCGATCACCACCTCCTCGCGCCGGCCCCGCACCGCCCGGCCGACCAGCTGCTCGTTGTGGCCCTCGGCGCCGTAGCCGTCGGCGGTGTCGATCAGCGTGGCACCCGCGTCCAGGGCGGCGCGCAGGGCGCCCAGCGCCCGGTCGTCGTCGACCTCGCCGTACATGCCGGGTGACAGGGCCATCGCGCCGAAGCCGAGGGCGGAGGTGCGCAACGCACCGAGGGAACGGGTCGCAAGAGTCGTCATGTGGCCACAGTTACCAAGGAACTGACGGACCGTCCACAGATTTGTGGCCGGCGGCCCGCGCCGCCGGCCGCGGCGTGGGCGCACGCCTCCGGGGCGGTCAGTCCTGCGGCTGCGGCTCCTCGGCGGTGTGGCGCACCGGGGTGGCCACCACCGTGCCGATCCGGTTGCGCCGGCCGGCCGAGCTCTCGGCGATCAGCCGGATCGCCGTGATCGCCGCGGGACCGCCCGCACCCTCCTCGGGTACCGGCAGCTCGCAGGCCGAGCCCGGGATCGGCACCCGGCCCAGGTTCTTGGCGAGCAGGCCGCCGACCGTCTCGACGTCCTCGTCCACCAGCGCGATGCCGAACAGCTCGCCGAGGTCCTCCACCAGCAGCCGGGCGGTGATCCGGTACGAGCCGTCCCCGAGGTCCTCGATCGGGGCGATCTCCCGGTCGTACTCGTCGGTGATCTCCCCGACGATCTCCTCCAGGATGTCCTCGATGGTCACCAGGCCGGCCGTGCCGCCGTACTCGTCGATCACGATCGCCACGTGCGAGCGCATCTGCTGCATCTCGCGCAGCAGGTCGCCGGCCGGCTTGCTGTCGGGGATGAAGACCGCCGGGCGCATCACGGTGTCCACCTGCTCCGACTCCGCCTCCCGGTTGACGTGGGTGCGCCGGACCAGGTCCTTGAGGTAGACGATGCCGACCACGTCGTCCTCGTTGTCCCCCACCACCGGGATCCGCGAGAAGCCGGAACGCAGCGCCAGGGTGAGCGCCTGACGGACGGTCTTGTGCCGCTCGATCATCACCAGGTCGGTGCGCGGCACCATCACCTCGCGCACGATGGTGTCGCCCAGCTCGAAGACCGAGTGCACCATCCGGCGCTCGTCGTCCTCGATCAGGTCGTCCTTCTCGGCCAGGTCGACCAGCGCGCGCAGCTCCGCCTCGGAGGCGAACGGTCCCTCGCGGTACCCCTTGCCCGGGGTCAGCGCGTTGCCGAGCAGGATCAGCAGCCGCGGGATCGGCCCGAGGATCCTGGCCAGCGGCAGCAGCACGAAGGAGGCCGTGGTGGCGGTGGTCAGCGGGTGCTGGCGCCCGATGGTGCGCGGCGAGACGCCGACCGCCACGAACGAGACCAGCACCATCACGCCGAACGCCAGCAGCACCGCCTGCCAGGTCTGCTGGATGTTGCGCACGCAGACCACGGTGACCAGGACCGCCGCCGCCATCTCGCTGGCCACCCGGATCAGGGTGGCCAGGTTGAGGTAGCGGATCGGGTCGGAGGCCAGCGTCAGCAGCCGGTCCGCGCCGCGCCGGCCGTTGCGCACGGCCTCCTCGGCGCGGAACCGCGAGACGCGCGAGATGCCCGCCTCCGCGCAGGCCGCCAGCCAGCCGAGCATGACCAGCAGGAAGGCCCCCACCAGGAGGCTCGTACTGTCACCACTCATCGGGGATCAGTGGGTGGTGGGGGCTGGGGAGATCCCCGACAGCCCACGCCCCGACCGCCAGTCGTCGAGGATCCGCTTCTGGAGGGCGAACATGGTCCGCTCCTCCTCCGGCTCCTCGTGGTCGTAGCCGAGCACGTGCAGCACGCCGTGGACGGTGAGCAGTTGCAGCTCCTCGTCCATCGAGTGCTCGGAGGGGGCGGCCAGGCCCTGGGCCTTGGCCACCTCCGGGCAGAGCACGATGTCGCCGAGCAGGCCCTGCGGGAGCTCCTCGCCCTCCTTGCCGGGACGCAACTCGTCCATCGGGAAGGACATCACGTCGGTGGGGCCCGGCAGGTCCATCCACTGGATGTGCAGCTGCTCCATCCCCTCGCTGTCGATGAGGATCACCGACAGTTCGGAGAGCGGGTGGATCCGCATCTGGTCGAGGGCGTAGCGGGCGACGTCGAGGATGGACTCCTCGTCGACGTCCCAACCGGACTCGTTGGCGATGTCGATGGACATGAAGGGGTCTGTGCTCAGCTTTCGGTGCGATGGGACTGTCGGGGGGTACGGCTGCGCGGACCGCGCGGGGCGGCCTTGCGCGGGGTCGCCGGCGGCGCGTCCTCGGCGTTCTCGGCGTCCCAGCGCTCGTAGGCGTCCACGATCCGGCCGACCAGCTTGTGGCGGACCACGTCGGTGCTGGTCAGGATCGAGAAGTGGATGTCCGGCACGCCCTGGAGGATCTCCTGGACGACCTTGAGGCCGCTGCGGGTGCCGCCGGGCAGGTCGATCTGGCTGGTGTCACCGGTGACCACCACCCGCGAGTTGAAGCCGAGGCGGGTCAGGAACATCTTCATCTGCGCGGGCGAGGTGTTCTGCGCCTCGTCCAGGATGATGAAGGCGTCGTTCAGGGTGCGCCCGCGCATGTAGGCGAGCGGGGCGACCTCGATGGTGCCCGCGGCCATCAGCCGGGGGATGGAGTCGGGGTCCATCATGTCGTGCAGCGCGTCGTAGAGCGGGCGCAGGTAGGGGTCGATCTTCTCGTAGAGCGTGCCGGGCAGGAAGCCCAGCCGCTCGCCGGCCTCGACCGCGGGCCGGGTCAGGATGATCCGGTTGACCTCCTTGGCCTGCAGCGCCTGCACGGCCTTGGCCATCGCCAGGTAGGTCTTGCCGGTGCCGGCCGGGCCGATGCCGAAGGTGATGGTGTGCCGGTCGATCGCGTCGACGTAGTTCTTCTGGTTGACCGTCTTGGGGCGGATGGTGCGGCCCCGGTTGGACAGGATGCTCGCGGTGAAGACCGTCGAGGGGCTCTCGGCGCCGCCCGACGGGTCCAGGGCCGCGCTCCTGAGCATGGCGATCGAGCGCTCCACGGCGTCCTCCGTGAGGGGCTGGCCGGTGCGCAGCACCAGCATCATCTCGCTGAACAGCTGCTGGACCACCGCGATGTCCTCGCGGTCGCCGGTGGCGGTCACCTCGTTGCCCCGGACGTGGATGTCGGTCTCGGGGAAGGAGCGCTCGATCACCCGCAGGAGGGAATCGGTGGCGCCGAGCAGGGTGACCATCGGGTGCTTCTCGGGGATCACGATCCGGGCGCTGAAGCCGTCGCCGCCGTCGGCGCGGGTCTGTGCGGTGTCACTCATCGGTTCGCTCATGGGTCGGCGCTGGGGCCTGCCTCATCCCATCCGTGGTCTCGGGGTGCCACTCGGTCGGTGCCGGGGTCACCAGGGTACGCCGCGCAGGTGTTCGCTGTGGTGCGGCCCGATCGATGGTGGGGCAGCCGGGACGGCGGCGCCACCCGTTTTCGCGGCGCTCAGCGCGGCGGGACCGGGATCCGGGCGAGGTCCTCGGCCACCACCAGCTCGCCGTCGAAGTGCGCCCGGGCCTCGGCGAGGTGGCCGGCCAGGTCCGGGTAGCGCTGCGAGAAGTGGGTCAGCACCAGGGTCCGCACGCCGGCCTCGGCGGCCACCTGCGCGGCCTGGGCGGCGGTGAGGTGGCCGTGCTCCTTCGCCAGGTGGGCGTCGGCCGCCAGGAACGTCGCCTCGATGACCAGCAGGTCCACGCCCTCGGCCAGCGCGTGCACGCCCTCGCAGAGCCGGGTGTCCATCACGAAGGCGAACCGCTGCCCGCGCCGCACCTCGCTGACCTCCGCAAGCGTGACGGTGCGCCCCTCGACCTCGACGGCGCCCTCGCGCTGCAGCCGCCCCACCGCCGGACCGCGCAGGCCCAGCGCGGCCAGCCGCTCGGGCAGCAGGCGCCGCCCGTCCGGCTCGGTGAGCCGGTAGCCGAACGCCTCCACCGGGTGCGAGAGCCGCACCGCCTCCAGCGCGAAGGGCGCACCGGGGGCCGGCAGCGGACCGGGCCCGGCCACCGGGTGCGGGTGCAGCTCGGCGCTCTCGTGGAAGGCGGTGGCGTGCCGCAGCCGCTCGAAGAAGACCTGGCCGGAGGCGGGGTAGTAGGCGTGCACCGGGTGCGGGACCCGGTCCAGGTTGATCCGCTGGACCACCCCGGCCAGCCCCAGGCTGTGGTCGCCGTGGAAGTGCGTGACGCAGATCCGGGTCAGGTCGGTGGCCGAGACGCCGGCGTGCAGCATCTGGCGCTGGGTGCCCTCGCCCGGGTCGAAGAGCAGGCCCTCGCCGTCCCAGCGCAGCAGGTAGCCGTTGTGGTTGCGGTGCCGGGTCGGCACCTGGCTGGCCGTGCCGAGGACGACGAGTTCACGCTGGGACACCGGATCAGACCATGCCCTCGCGCAGCGGCCTGCCGCCCAGCACGTGCACGTGCGCGTGGAAGACGGTCTGCCCGGCACCGGCGCCGGTGTTGAAGATCAGCCGGTAGTCGCTCAGGCCCTCCCCGGCGGCCACCGCGGCGGCCTCGGTGAGCAGCTCGGCGGCGACCAGCGGTTCGGCGGCGGCCAGCGCGGCGGCGTTGGGGTGGTGCGCGTGCGGGACCACCAGGATGTGGGTGGGCGCCTGCGGGTGGATGTCGCGGAAGGCGAGCGTGTGCTCGCCCTTGCGGACCACGGTGGCCGGGATCTCGCCCGCCACGATCTTGCAGAACAGGCAGTCCGCCTGCGGCTCGCCGGCCATCAAGCTCTCCTCGTGCTGGTTCCTGGTGATCTGACGCAGCGGCAGCCTAGCCGAGCCGCACGGCCGCGGCGCGGGGGCGGGGGGGGGGGGCGGGGGGGCGCGCGCGTCGGGGAGCCCCCCCCCGCCGACGCGCCGCTCAGAGCTCCGGCAGCGGCGGAGGGGTGCGGGCCGGGGTGCGGGCCAGGCCCTCCAGCGCGATCCGGACCGCCTCGGCCAGCTGCGGGTCCTGACCGGCCGCCCAGTGGTGCGGGGCGAAGGGCACCTCGACGTCCGGGGTGACGCCGCGGTTCTCCACCCCCCAGCCGTAGCCCTCCAGCCAGATCGCGTACTTGGGCTGGGTGACCGCGGTGCCGTCCACCAGGCTGTAGCGGCTGTCGATGCCGATCACCCCGCCCCAGGTGCGGGTGCCGACCACCGGGCCGATGCCCAGCGCCTGGATCGCGGCGTTGACGATGTCGCCGTCCGAGCCCGCGTGCTCGTCGGCCAGCGCCACCACCGGGCCGCGCGGGGCGTCGCCCGGGTAGGGGTCGGCGGTCGCCAGGTCGCGGGCCCGGCCCCAGCCGACGATCCGGCGGGCCAGCTTCTCGACGATCAGCTGCGAGGTGTGGCCGCCGCGGTTCGCCCGCAGGTCCACCAGCAGGCCCTCGCGGGCCATCTCCACCCGCAGGTCGCGGTGGAGCTGGGCCCAGCCGGCGCTGGCCATGTCGGGGATGTGCAGGTACCCCAGCCGGCCGCCCGAGAGCTCGCGGACGGCGGCGCGCCGGCCGGCCACCCAGTCGTGGTAGCGCAGCGCCTGGTCGTCGGCGAGCGGGACGACCACCGGGTGGCGGGTGCTGCCGTCGGCGTGCCGCACGGTCAGCTCGACGGGCTGCCCGGCGGTGCCGGCCAGCAGCGGCGCCGGACCGGTCACCGGGTCGACCGGGCGGCCGTTGACCGCCAGCAGCACATCGCCCGCGCGCATCGCCACGCCGGGGGCGGCCAGCGGCGAGCGGGCCCGCGGGTCGGAGGACTCGCCGGGCAGGATCCGGGCCACCTGCCACTCCTCGCCGGCGCGGACCAGGTCGGCGCCGAGCAGGCCCTGGCGGCGGGCCGCGTCGGTGCCCACGCCGGGCGGGCTGACGTAGGCGTGCGAGGTACCGAGCTCGCCGACCACCTCCCAGAGCAGGTCGACCAGGTCGTCGTGCGAGCCGAGCCGCTCCACCAGCGGGCGGTAGCGGGCCAGCGCGCCGGACCAGTCGAAGCCGCCGAGGTCGGCGCGCCAGTAGTTGTCGCGCATCAGGCGGCCGTTCTCGTCGAACATCTGCCGCCACTCGGCCGCCGGGTCGACGGTGACCCGCACCCGCTCCAGGCCGACCTGGGTCTCGTCCTCCTCGGCCGCCTTGTGGTCGGCCGGCACGATCCGCAGCTCGCCGCCGTCCAGCACCGCCAGCCGGCTGCCGTCGCCGCTCACCGCGAAGGCCTCCAGGCTGTCCACCAGCTGCTCGACCCGCAGCTTGCGCAGGTCGTAACGCTCCAGCACCGGGCCGGGGCGCTCGTCGTCGGGGGCGGCCGCGTCGTCACCGAGCTCGCCGACCACCGGGTAGCGGGTCCAGAGCACGCCGTCCTTGGCCGCCCGCAGCGCGCCGAACCGGCCGCCCTCCACCGGGAACGGGACGATCCGGTCGGCCAGGCCCGCCAGGTCCACCAGGGTGGCGGGCACCACGGCCTCGTCGGCGCCCGCCTTCTCGTCCTCCTTGTCCTCCGCCGGATCCACCGGGCGCCCGGCGCGCAGCGGGCCGAACGGCGAGGGGGTGGTGGCGGCCAGCGTGATCAGGTACGGCCGGCCGCCGGTCGGGAAGCCCAGGTCGAAGGAGTGGGCGTCGTAGACCGGGTCGAAGTTGCGCATCGAGAGGAAGGCCAGGTGCCGGCCGTCCGCGGTGAAGGCCGGCGAGGTGTCGACGAAGCGCTGCGGGGTGGCCTCGGCGACCGTGCCGCCGGCCAGGTCGGCCAGCATGATCTGGCGCAGCGACCAGGGGCCGAGCGTCGGCTGCGACCAGGCCAGCCAGGCCGAGTCGGGGGCGAAGACCAGACCGTCGACCTCGCCGTCGGCGCTGCGGGCCAGCTCGCGCACCGTGCCGTCGGCGAGGGTGAGCAGCAGCACCCGGCCGTCGTGCGCGGCCAGCGCCACCCGCCGGCCGTCCGGCGAGACCTCCAGCGAGAGCACCCGGCCGAGCAGGCCCTGGGCCAGCCGGCGGCGCTCGGTGCCCAGGGCGTCGGGGGCGTACTCCAGCGCGTCGTCCCCCTCGGCGTCGGTGATCCAGAGCGCGCCCTGCGTGCTGCCCTCGCCGCTCGGCGGGACGACCGCGGCCAGCCGGGCGCGGGCGCCCGGGGTCTCGTCCAGCACCCGGGCCGGGCCCTCGCGGTGGGTCAGCCAGTGCACGGTGCCGCGCACCACCACGGCCAGCGCCCGGGCGGTGGCGTCCGGGGCGGCGCTCTCCACCCGACCGGTCGCGGCCACCGGGTGGCGGCGCCGTCCGGTGCGCGGACCGGCCAACCGGATGTCCAGGCGGCGCGGTTCGGCGCCGGCGTGCAGGCCCTCCAGCAGCCACAGGTCACCGGCACCGTGCCAGACGACCCGGCGGCCGTCGGTGCTCGCGCCGCGGGCGTAGAAGCCGGGCGCCCCGGGGTCGGCGGGGTCCGCGGGGGTGTGGCAGCGCAGCGCGGTGCCGTCCGGGCGGCTGGAGTAGAGCCGGCCGGTGCCGTCGTGGTCGCTGAGGAAGGCCAGGTGGCCGCCCTGCCCGTCGCCCGATGGGCGCGGGTCCTCGGCCAGCCACATCGGGGACTCGATGTTGCCGTCCAGCTCCTCGTGCAGCCGGTGGAACTCGCCGCCCGGCGCGCCGACCCAGAGCTTGCCGGCGGTGCCGCCGCGGTACCGCTTCCAGCGGGCCGGCTCCATGCTGTAGGCGGAGAGCAGCAGGGTGCGCTCGCCGTCCGGCTCGAAGGCCAGCGCGCCGACGGGCCCGTACGGCAGCCGGCGCGCCTCGCCGCCGTCCAGCGGGAGTGCGAAGGCCCAGGCCTGACGGATGGTCGGCTGGCCCGCGCTGGTGATCGCGACCGGTTCGCCCTCGCGGGTCCAGCCGCGCAGCAGGGTCCTGGTGGTGGCTCCCCAGTGGGTGAGCCGGCGGGCCTCGCCGCCGTCGACCGGCGCGGTGTAGATCTCCGCGGAACCGTCGCGGGTGGAGGTCCAGGCGATCTGCCGGCCGTCCGGGGAGAAGCGCGGATGGGAGACCGGGACGCGGTCGGCGGTCAGTCGCCAGGCCCGGCCGCCGGCGACCGGGGCGAGCCAGATGTCGTCCTCGGCCACAAAGGCCACCAGCTCGCCGTGGATGTCCGGGTGGCGCAGATAGGCACCGGCGGGGGTGTTCTCAGGTTCCGTCACCGCGCCAGGTTATGCACCGCGCCGGGCCGGGGAGAAGTGCTTTCCGGCGGCTCGGCGGCGTGGCGGGCCGCGGGCCCCGCGGATCGGGGCCGGGGGCCGGGTCGGGGGCCCGGTCGGGGGCGGGTCAGGACCAGCGGGCGGTGGCGCCCGGGGGGGGGGGGGGGGGGGGCCCCCGGGGGGGGGGGGGGGGGGGCGGGGGGGGGGGCGGGGGCGGGGGCGGGCCAGGACCAGCGGGCGATGCGGCCCAGCAGCAGCGCGCCGGCCGCCACACCGGCGGTGGAGGTGCGCAGCACCGAGGGGCCCAGCCGGTAGGGGCGGGCGCCGGCCTCGGCGAAGGCGGCCAGCTCCTCGGGGCTCACCCCGCCCTCCGGGCCCACGACCAGCACCAGCTCGCCGGTGGCCGGCAGCTCGGCGGTGGCCAGCGGCTCGGCGCCCTCCTCGTGCAGCACGGCCGCGAAGGCGGCGGCGGCCAGCAGCGGCGCCAGCTGGCGGGTCGTCATCGGCTCGTGCACCTCGGGGAAGCGCAGCCGGCGGGACTGCTTGCCCGCCTCGCGCGCGGTGGAGCGCCACTTGGCCAGCGCCTTGGCGCCGCGCTCGCCCTTCCACTGAGTGATGCAGCGCGAGGCGGACCAGGGGATCACCGCGTCGACGCCGACCTCGGTCATCGTCTCCACCGCCAGCTCGCCCCGCTCCCCCTTGGGCAGCGCCTGGACCACGGTGATCCACGGCTGCGGGCGGGGCTCGGCGAGCACCACCTCGAGCCGCACGTCCAGCGCCTCCTTGCCGTGCACGGCGGTCACCACCCCGTGGCCGCCGTGGCCCTGACCGTCGGTCAGGGTGACCGCCTCGCCGACCGCCAGGCGCTTCACGGCGACGGCGTGCCGGCCCTCGGGGCCCTCGAGGCGGACGTCGGCGCCGGGTCCGGCGGCGGTCAGCCGGGCGCTGTCGACGACGAAGACGGGTGCGGTCATGGGGATTCCTCGCGCGCGGTGGTGGGAACGTGTGCAGCCCCGGATCGGGGATCCGGGGCTGCACACGGCAGACGGTGGAGCGGGCGGGCGCCCTGCTCGCGACCGGTGGGCGGTGGCCGCCGGTCGCCTCGGGCCGAGCGGGACCGCCCGGGCCGGTCAGCGACCGTTGAAGGCGTCCTTCAGCCGGGAGAAGAGGCCCTGCTGGCCCGGCGCGAAGTGGCCCGACGGCCGCTCCTCGCCGCGCAGCACCGCCAGGCGGCGCAGCAGGTCCTCCATCTCGGGGTCGAGCTTGGTCGGCGTCTGCACCTCGACATGCACTATCAGGTCGCCCCGGCCACCCCCGCGCAGGTGGGTGACGCCCCGTCCGTGCAGTGGGATCGACTGGCCGGACTGGGTGCCGGGCCGGATGTCGACCTCCTCCAGACCGTCCAGCGTCTGCAGCGGCACCTGGGTGCCGAGCGAGGCGGCGGTCATCGGGATGGTGACCGTGCAGTGCAGGTCGTCGCCGCGGCGCTGGAAGGTCGGGTGACTGGTCTCGGCGATCTCCACGTAGAGGTCGCCGGCCGGGCCGCCGCCGGGGCCGACCTCGCCCTCGCCGGCCAGCTGGATCCGGGTGCCGTTGTCGACACCGGCGGGGATCTTGACCGTGAGGGTGCGCCGGGCGCGGACCCGGCCGTCGCCCGCGCACTCGGGGCACGGGGTGGGGACCACGGTGCCGAAGCCCTGGCACTGCGGGCAGGGGCGGGAGGTCATGACCTGGCCCAGGAAGGACCGGGTGACCTGCGAGACCTCGCCCTTGCCGCGACACATGTCACAGGTCTGCGCGGAGGTACCGGGGGCGGCGCCCTCACCGCTGCACGTGGTGCAGGTGACGGCGGTGTCGACCTGGAGTTCCTTGGTGGTGCCGAAGGCGGCCTCCTCCAGGGTGATCTCCAGGCGGATCATGGCGTCCTGGCCGCGCCGGGTGCGCGAGCGCGGGCCGCGCTGACCGGAGGCGGCGCCGAAGAAGGCGTCCATGATGTCGGAGAAGCCGAAGCCCGCCGCGCCCGCGCCGAAGCCGCCCGCGCCGCCGCCGTTCGGCGACAGCGGGTCGCCGCCCAGGTCGTAGACCTGGCGCTTCTGCGGGTCGGAGAGCACCTCGTAGGCGGCGTTGATCTCCTTGAACCGCTCCTGCGTCTTCGGGTCCGGGTTGACGTCCGGGTGCAGTTCACGGGCAAGGCGCCGGAACGCCTTCTTGATCTCGTCCTGCCCCGCATCCCGTCGGACGCCGAGTACCGCGTAGTAGTCCGTGGCCACCAAATGCTCCGCTTGTTCCGCCTCTAGAAGTGCTGCGACTGGGTCCTACTAAATGTAGTAGGTGGTTCTCTTACGACTCGGCCAGGATCTGACCCACGTACCGTGCCACCGCTCGCACTGCTCCCATCGTGCCGGGGTAGTCCATCCTGGTGGGACCGATCACCCCGAGCTTGGCCACGCTCTCGTCGCCCGAACCGTAACCGACCGAGACGACCGAGGTGGAATTCAGGCCCTCGTACTCGTTCTCCCGGCCGATCCGCACGGTCATGCCGGCCTCGGTGGTCTCGCCCAGCAGGCGCAGCAGCACCACCTGCTCCTCCAGCGCCTCGAGCACGGGCTGGATGGTGAGCGGGAAGTCGTGGCCGAAGCGGGTCAGGTTGGCCGTGCCGGCCAGCATGATCCGCTCCTCGTTCTGCTCCACCAGGGACTCGAAGAGCGTGGACAGGACGGTGGTCACCATCGGGCGCTCGGAGGGCTCGAAGGACGAGGGCAGGTCCTCGACCAGGGCCGGTACGTCGGGGAAGCGTCTGCCGCCGGCCTTGGCGTTCAGCCGGGCGCGCAGGTCCGCCAGGGTGGTCTCCCCCACCGGGCCCGGGCAGTCGACCATCCGCTGCTCGACCCGGCCGGTGTTGGTGATCAGCACCAGCATGACCTTGGTGGGCGCGAGGGCGACCAGCTCGACGTGGCGGACCGTGGAGCGGGTCAGCGAGGGGTACTGGACCACCGCGACCTGCCGGGTCAGCTGGGCGAGCAGGCGCACCGTGCGCGCCACCACGTCGTCGAGGTCGACCGCGCCGTCCAGGAAGTGCCGGATCGCCCGGCGCTCGGGGGCGGTCATCGGCTTGACCTCGGCCAGCCGGTCGACGAAGAGCCGGTAGCCCTTGTCGGTCGGGATCCGGCCGGCGCTGGTGTGCGGCTGGTGGATGTAGCCGTCCTCTTCGAGGGTGGCCATGTCGTTGCGCACGGTGGCGGGCGAGACGCCGAGGTTGTGCCGCTCGACCAGGGCCTTGGAGCCGACCGGCTCCTCGGTGCCCACGTAGTCCTGCACGATCGCGCGGAGCACGGCGAGCTTGCGCTCGTCGAGCTGGCGGACGTCCAGCCGGCTCACCTCGCTGCCACCCGCGCGGGCGACGGCGGGGCGGGCCGCGGCGGACCGGGCGGCAGCGGCGGGAGCCGCGGCACCGGGGCCGGACCGGCCGGACTCCGACCGGCTGGAATCCGACCGGTGGGGGTCGGACGCACGGGAATCGGACTCGGCTTCGTCGAACATGGCACGCACCTCCCTCTTCGCGCGTTGTCCTGGTACCAGGTCTTGCGGTGGCTTTCGGCTGGTTTGGCACTCTGCTCGCCAGAGTGCCAAAACCGTACCTGCCAGTGTAAGGCCCGGGCCCGACAGCAGGAACGCCCCGGCCCGGGATGCCGCGAGGATCACGTTCGCGGCCCCCTCGGCTCGGCCGCACCACGACACACCCGGGTGTGCCGCAGTGCGGCAGGGGTGGTGCCTGGGGCCGGGTGAAGTGGCAGCATCGATAGCGACCGCGACTGACGTACCGAGGAGCAGCCATGTCGGCGTCCGGCCCCCACACCCGCTTCGCTCCCGACCGTGGACTCACCGGGCGGATGGTCACCACGATGTTCCTGATCGGGCTGCTCTACGTGGGCTTCACCGGTGTGCTCATCGTGTTGCTGCGCGGAGCCTGGCCGCTGATCGTCCTGCTCTCGGGCGGGCTGTTCGTCGCCCAGTTCTGGTTCAGCGACAAGATCACCGAACGGGCGATGGGCGCCCACGAGGTCACCCCGGAGCAGTACCCGCAGCTGCACGGCACCATTGACCGGCTCTGCGCCCTGGCCGACATGCCCAAGCCGCGGGTCGCGGTGGCGGACAACGACATGCCCAACGCCTTCGCCACCGGCCGCAACCCGCAGAAGTCGGTCGTCTGCGTGACCACCGGGCTGCTGCGCCGCCTGGAGCCGGAGGAGCTGGAGGGCGTGCTGGCGCACGAGCTCTCGCACGTCGCCCACCGGGACGTCGCGGTGATGACGGTGGCCGGCTTCCTCGGGGTGCTGGCCGGCGCGATCACCCGCATCGCCTTCTACAGCGGGATGATGGGCGGCGGCAACCGGAACAACAACAACGACAGCAACGCCGCGATCGCGATGATCATCATCCCGCTGGTCAGCATGGTGGTGTACGCGATCAGCTTCCTGCTGACCCGGGTGCTCTCGCGCTACCGCGAGCTGGCCGCCGACCGCGCCGCCGCGCAGCTCACCGGCCGGCCCAGCGCGCTGGCCTCCGCGCTGACCAAGGTGACCGGGCAGATCGCCGCGATCCCGACCAAGGACCTGCGCCAGGCCCAGCCCTACAACGCCTTCTACTTCGCGCCCGCGATCAGCGCGCGCGAGGCCGCCACCCAGCTGATGTCCACCCACCCCTCGCTGGAGCAGCGGCTGGCGCAGCTGGCCAAGATCTCCGCCGAACTGGGCCGCTGAGCACCTGCTCCCCGGCGCCCGCCGCGGTGCCCCGCACCACCCACCCGCACTGCTCGCACCACCCGCACTGCTGAGGAAGGAACGACTCGTGGGATTCCTGGACGCGCTGCTCGGCCGGAGCAAGCCGGTCCGACCGGACCTCGACCAGCTCTTCGGGGTGCCGTCGGCCGCCCTGACCCTGGAGGCCGCGGCCGGCTTCACCCCGACCGGACTGGGCTCGGTCTGCTTCGCCGCGGTCGAGGGCGGGGCGTTCGGCGAGGTGGAACGCCAGGTGCGGGCGCTGCTGGACGCCGACACGCCGAACGGCGGGGTCCCCGTGGAGGCCAGCCGCGACGACTACGGCTACTCCTGGCTGCTGGCCCGGCACACCCCGCAGGAGCTGCCGGAGCTGGTCAACGACCTGCACGCGGTCAACAGCGAGCTGGAGGCCAACGGCTTCGGCCCGCAGCTGCTCTGCTCCCTGGTCGCCTTCCGCAACGAGGCCGGCCAGTCGCTGGCCCTGGTCTACCTCTACAAGCGCGGGACGTTCTACCCCTTCGCCCCGATGCCCGGGGGCGGGGAGCGCCGCAACAGCCCGCTCGAACTCCAGGTCAAGGCGATGCTCGGCGACGACCTGCGGGTGGAGTCGGACCTGAGCCGCTGGTTCCCGGTCTGGGGCGCGCCCGGCCTGTGACGGCTGACGGCCCGTCGGACCTTCCTATAGTTCCTCCCATGCGCAGCACTCAGTACGGTCCCGACCTCACCCCGCCGTGGAAGCGGCAGCAGCCCGCGCCCGAGGTGGCGGCCGACCGCGACCTGGTGGTCGAGGAGGCCGTCAGCGGCTTCTGCGGCGCCGTCGTGCGCTGCGAGAAGACGGCCGAGGGCCTGACGGTGACCCTGGAGGACCGGTTCGGCAAGCACCGGGTCTTCCCGATGGTCCCGCGTGGCTTCCTGCTGGAGGGCAAGGTCGTCACCCTGGTCCGCCCGGGCAGGAGCGCCTCGGCCCGGGGCCCCGCGCGGACGGCCTCGGGCTCGGTGGCGGTGCCGGGCGCCCGAGCCAGGGTCGCGCGGGAGTCGCGGATCTACGTGGAGGGCCGCCACGACGCCGAGCTCGTCGAGCGGGTCTGGGGCGACGACCTGCGGATCGAGGGCGTCGTGGTGGAGTACCTGGAGGGAATCGACGATCTGCCGGCGATCGTCGACAAGTTCGCCCCCGGCGGCGGCCGCCGCCTCGGCGTGCTGGTGGACCACCTGCTCCCCGGTACCAAGGAGCATCGGATCGCCGCCCAGGTCACCGGTGACGCCGTCCTGGTGGTGGGTCACCCGTTCATCGACATCTGGCAGGCCGTCAAACCGGCCCGTGTGGGGATCCCCGGCTGGCCCGACGTGCCGTACGGGGAGGTATGGAAGGAGGGCATCTGCCGGCGCCTGGGCTGGCCGGTGGACACGCCCGCCGCCTGGAAGCGGATCCTCGCCTCGGTGAACTCCTTTCGGGACCTGGAGCCGACGCTGCTGGGCCGGGTGGAGGAACTGATCGACTTCGTCACCCAGCCGGGGAGCTGACCAGCGCGGGAGTAGCGGTGTCGACCGGGGTCGGGGACTCCTCGGGCACGGACATCCCCATCAGGGCGGGACCGAAGCAGTCCGGGATCGAGTTGACGATCCGGCCCGTCATGACGGCGGCCGGCGGAGCGCCGGGGCCGGAGAACACCTCGCTGAGCAGCAGGAGCGTGGCCCCCGAGGGAATCCGGGTCGGATCGATCCGCACCGTCCCGGGGGCGTCACCGACCCGGTGCTCCGAACTCCAGTACGCGGCCTGCGGCGGCAGCGGGCTGTGGCAGGCCTCGGCCTGCGCCGGGCTCTCCTGCAGGCCGACCACGGGCACGCCGTCCCTGCGCAACTCCTCGACCAGGTCCGGCAGGGCGCCGGCCTTCCAGAGCGCCACCACGAACGTCCCGTCGCTCTCGCGGGTCACCGCGTAGGCCGCGGCGCCGCCGTCCTCGCCGCCCAGCACGGTGGGCAGGACCACCGCCGCCACGGTGACGGCCGCGACGCCCGCGACGGCCAGCGGCACGCGGTGCCGGTAGACCTGGTCGCGGCTGAAGAGCGGCCGGCGCGGCGGAGGGAGCGCGTCGTAGCGCTGGGCGGCGAGCAGGGCGAGCTCCTCCGCGAGGCGCTGCTCGAACTTGCTGGTGGTGTTGCGTGTGGCGTTCACGGGGCACTCTCCATGAGGGGGTCAGGGGTGGTGCGGGCGGCGGCACGCCGAGGGACCGGAAGGGCCGGGGAGGCGGCGGGCCGGGAGCTGGAGGGCCTGCCCCCGGACGGCAGCGCATCGGACGGCAGGGGCCCGGGCCGCAGGGGCCCGGACGGCAGGGGCCCGGACGGCAGGGGCCCGGAGATTGGGGGCCCGGCGGCATCGGCCCGCAGATCGTCGGCGCGCAGCAGCCGGCGGGCGCGGTGCAGGCGGACCCGCACGGTGGCCCGGCTGATGCCCAGGGCCTGGGCCGTCTCGGCCTGGTTCAGTCCGTCGACGGTCATCAGGTCGAGGACGGCGCGCAGCGGCTCGGAGAGCGCCCTGTGCCGCAGCGCCAGGGCGCGGGCGGCGCGCTCGGCGTCGATCCGCTCCTCCAGCGCGGCGAGGTCCTCCTCGTCCAGCAGGCGGCGGCCGCTCAACCGGCTGAGTGCGCCACGCTCACGCGCGCTGCCCCTCGCGTGGCCGGCCAGGACGTGCCGGGCGATGCCGTAGAGCCAGGCGATCGGCACGCCCTTGTCCGGGCGGTACCCGGGGGCGGCCTCCAGGGCGGCGACGAAGACGTCCGCGGTGAGGTCGGCGGCGAGGTTGGGGTCGGTCACCCGGCGGGTGACGAAGCCGAGGACGGCGTCGACGTGCTCGCGGTAGAAGGCGGTGAAGCCCTCGGTGGTGGTCAGCACGGGCGCGGGCCGGGCACGCTCGGGCGGCGGCGGGAAGGGTGGCGTCGGCGGGCCGGCGCCCGCCCACGCGCCGTCCCCTCGGGCGTTCTGCTGGCGGTGTCGCATGCTGGCCTCCTGGTGGCTGGGACGCTGTGCGGTCCCTCATCCACTACTTGGCCGATCGAGCCGAAAGCGTTTCATCGCCCTCCGCCGAACCCCGCGCGCCCGCCCCACCCCGGCCGCCGCCGACCCGCCGGGCCCCCGCCGTCAGTCCACCAGGTCGCGGACCACCGCGTCCGCGAGCAGCCGCCCGCGCAGCGTCAGCGCGGCGCGCCCCGCCGCGTAGGCCTCCGCCCGCAGCAGGCCGTCCGCCAGCGCCCGCTCGGCGGCGCGCAGCCCGGCCGGCCCGAGCAGGTCCAGCGGGCACCCCTCGACCAGCCGCAGCTCCAGCAGGATCCGCTCCACCCGCTGGTCCTCGGCGGGCAGCACCTCACGGCCCAGGGCGGGGGTGCGCCCCTCGGCCAGCGCCTGCGCGTAGGCGGCCGGGTGCTTGGCGTTCCACCACCGCACGCCCCCGACGTGGCTGTGCGCCCCCGGGCCGGCGCCCCACCAGTCGGCGCCGGTCCAGTAGAGCTCGTTGTGCCGGCAGCGCCCGGCCTCGCTGCTCGCCCAGTTGGAGACCTCGTACCAGTGGTAGCCGGCCGCCGTCAGCGCCTGCTCGGCGATCAGGTAGCGGTCGGCGTGCACGTCGTCGTCGACCATCGGCAGTTCGCCGCGCCGGATCCGGGCGGCCAGCCGGGTGCCGTCCTCGACGATCAGCGAGTAGGCCGAGACGTGGTCCGGTCCGGCGCCGATCGCCGCCTCCAGCGAGGCCCGCCAGTCGTCGTCGGACTCCCCCGGGGTGCCGTAGATCAGGTCCAGGTTGACGTGCTCGAAGCCGGCCGCGCGGGCCTCGGCGACGCACGCCTCGGGGCGGCCCGGGGTGTGGTGGCGGTCCAGCACCCGCAGCACGTGCGGGCGGGCGCTCTGCATGCCGAAGGAGATCCGGTTGAAGCCGCCCTCGCGCAGTTCGGCCAGGTAGTGCGGGTCGACCGACTCGGGGTTCGCCTCGGTGGTGACCTCGGCGTCCGGGGCCAGCCCGAACTCCTCGCGGATCGCGGCGAGCATCGCCACCAGGTCGCGGGCCGGCAGCAGGGTCGGGGTGCCGCCACCCAGGAAGACCGTGCGCACCGGCAGCTCGACGGCGCCCAGCACCGAGCGGGCGAGCCGGACCTCGGCGACCAGGTTCTGCGCGTAGGTCTCCTGCGAGGCCACCGCACCCGAAGAACGCAGCTCGGTGGCGGTGTAGGTGTTGAAGTCGCAGTACCCGCAGCGGGTGGCGCAGTAGGGCACGTGCAGGTAGAACCCGAACGGCCGCTCGCCCAGGCCCTTCAGGGCGTGGGCGGGCAGCGAACCGTCGGACGGCACGGGTTCACCGTCGGGAAGTGCGGAGGGCATGGCTCCATTGTCCGGTACCGGCGCGGTCCCCCGCGCCGGTCCCCGGCCCCCGGGTGCTCAGGCCTCGTTGGCGCCCGTGTACATCTCGGCGACGGCGTCCGCGTAGGTCCGCTCGACCACCGGGCGCTTGATCTTCAGGCTCGGGGTCAGCTCGCCGTGCTCGATGTCCAGGTCGCGCGGCAGGATGGTGAACTTCTTGATCGTCTGCCAGCGCTGCAGCTCGACGTTGAGCTTCTTGACGAAGCCCTCCACCAGCTCCCGCACCTCGGGCGAACCGACCACCTCGGCGTAGCTCTTCTTGCCCAGCGACCGCTCGGCCGCCCACGGCATGATCACCGTCTCGTCCAGCGAGATCAACGCCGTGCAGTAGTTGCGCCCGTTGCCGATCACCAGGATGTTGCTGACGAAGGGGCAGATCGCCTTGAACTTGCCCTCGACCTCGCTGGGGGCGACGTACTTGCCGCCGGAGGTCTTGAACATGTCCTTCTTGCGGTCCGTGATCCGGAGGTAGCCGTCCTTGCCCAGCTCGCCGATGTCGCCCGTGTGGAACCAGCCGTCCGGCTCCAGCACCTCGGCGGTCTGCTCGGGAAGCTGGTGGTAGCCGCGCATCACGCCGGGGCCGCGCAGCAGGATCTCGCCGTCCTCGGCGATCCGGACCTCGGTGCCCGGCAGCGGCATGCCGACGGTGCCGACCCGGACGTCCTCGGCGCGGTTGACGGTCGAGCCGGCGCTGGTCTCGGTCAGGCCGTAGCCCTCCAGGATCGGCACGCCGGCGCCCAGGAAGAAGTAGCCGATCTCGGGGGCCAGTGCGGCGCTGCCGGAGACCGAGCCGCGCAGCCGGCCGCCGAAGGCGGCGCGGATCTTGGCGTACACGAGCTTGTCGGCGATCGCGTGCTGCAGGCTCAGGCCCAGCGGCGCGCTGTCGCGGCCGGTGGCGATCCGGTTGGCCTGGGTGGTCTGGGCGTAGGTGCGGGCCACCTTGGCCGCCCAGAGGAAGATCTTGTACTTGGCGCCGCCCTCGGCCCTGGCCCGGCCCGCGATGCCGTTGTAGACCTTCTCGAAGATCCGCGGCGCGGAGGCCATCAGGGTCGGCCGGATGACCGGCAGGTTGTGGATGATCCGGTCGACCCGACCGTCCACCGCCATCACGTGGCCGGTGGCGATCTGCCCCGAGATCAGGGTCTTGCCGAAGACGTGCGAGAGCGGCAGCCACATGAACTGCACGTCCTCGGCCCGCAGCAGGCCGCTCTCCTGCTGCGCCACGCCCTCGTAGGCCCAGCAGTCGTGGACCAGCCGCACGCCCTTGGGGCGGCCGGTGGTGCCGGAGGTGTAGATCAGGGTGGCGAGCTGTTCGCGGTCCAGGGCGTCGACGGCCTGCTGGACGGCGTCCGGGTGCTGCTTGAGGTACGCGGCGCCGCGCTCCTCGAGCTCGGCCAGCGTGACGACCTCCAGCCCCTCGGCCGCCGGCGGCTCGGCGGGTGCGTCGAAGAGGATCACCTGGCCCAGTGCGGGCAGCTGCTCGCGCTGGGCGACCACCTTGGCCAGCTGGGTGGCGTTCTCCGCGAAGACCGCCTTGCTCTCGGAGTTGGCCAGGATGAAGGCCGTCTCGTCCGCGTTGGTGCTCGGGTAGACCGTCGTGGTGGCCGCGCCGGCGCACATGTTGGCCAGGTCCGCCAGGATCCACTCGACCCGGGTCGAGGAGGCGATCGCGACCCGGTCCTCCGAGCCGATCCCCAGCGCCATCAGGCCGGCGGCGAGGTTCTTGACCCGGACCGCGGTCTGCCCCCAGGTGAGCGAGCGCCACTGCTCCGCACCCGGGGCACCGTCGGCCGCGTGCTCGTCGACCGGAACGGGGAACCGGTAGGCCTCGCCGTCAGGGGTGGCCTCTACCCTGCTGAGGAACAGGTGTGCCACCGAGGTGGGACGACCGGCGATCTTGTCGGAGCCGATGACGGACTGCGCTGAACTCAACGAGACCTCCGGGGGAGCCAGGTGGCCGAGGGTGGGGGGAGCGGAATGGGGGGTGGACCGCCCGAGGGTCTTGTTAACCCGTGGGTAACAAGACTGCCGACAGCCTAGGGGTTCGGGGGCGCCGATGTAAGAGGGCACGGTGCTCTGGCACACCAGCGACGCAATAGTGCAAAAGACAGGGCAAGTCCAGCGGTCGGATCACGATAATCCCGTGCGGCGACCGGCGAAAGACCGAGAATGAGGATGCGAATCCTCCCGTCGGAGGGTGCGAATCCTCCTGTCGACAACGAGAGTGTCCGAGTGCTGATCCGACTTCTCAGGTCCCATCTGGGGCCCTACGCCAAACCCGTCTACCTCCTGATCCTGCTCCAGCTCGTGTCCACGATCGCCACGCTCTACCTGCCGACCCTGAACGCCGACATCATCGACAACGGCGTCATCAAGGGGGACACCGGCTACATCATGCGCATCGGCGGTGTGATGATCGCCGTCACGCTCGCCCAGGTGCTCTGCTCGATCGGCGCGGTGTACTTCGGGGCCCGGACCGCCATGGCCGTCGGTCGCGACCTGCGGGCCTCGGTCTTCGATCGGGTGCAGAGCTTCTCGGCCCGTGAGCTGGGCCACTTCGGCGCACCCTCGCTCATCACCCGCACCACCAACGACGTGCAGCAGGTCCAGATGCTGGTCCTGATGACGTTCACGCTCATGGTCGCCGCACCGATCATGTGCGTGGGCGGCATCGTGATGGCCCTCAACCAGGACGTCCCGCTCTCCAGCCTGCTGGTCGTGGTGGTCCCGGCCCTGGGCGCCATCGTCCTGGTGCTGATCCGCAAGCTGCGGCCGCTCTTCCGCACCATGCAGGTGCGGGTCGACGGCGTCAACCGGATCCTGCGCGAGCAGATCTCCGGCATCCGGGTGATCCGGGCCTTCGTCAAGGACGACCACGAGCAGGCCCGCTTCGGCGGGGCCAACGACGACCTCACCGCCGTCTCGCTGCGCACCGCCCGCCTGATGGCGTTCATGTTCCCCAGCGTGATGCTGGTGGTGAACGTCTCCAGCGTGGCCGTGCTCTGGTTCGGCGCCCACCGGATCGACAGCGGCAGCATGCAGATCGGCGCCCTCACCGCGTTCCTCTCCTACCTGCTGCAGATCCTGATGAGCGTCATGATGGCCACCTTCATGTTCATGATGGTGCCGCGCGCCGAGGTCTGCGCCGAGCGCATCGTCGAGGTGCTCGACACCGAGTCGAGCGTCGTGCCGCCGAGCGCGCCGGTCACCGAGCTGCTCTCGCACGGCCACCTCGAACTGCGCGCGGTGGGCTTCCGCTACCCCGGCGCCGAGGCGCCGGTGCTGCGCGGGATCGACCTCACCGCCCGGCCGGGCGAGACCACCGCGGTGATCGGCAGCACCGGCAGCGGCAAGAGCACGCTCCTCGGGCTGATCCCGCGGCTCTTCGACGCCACCGACGGCGAGGTGTGGGTCAACGGTGTCGACGTGCGCCAGGTCGCACCGGCCCTGCTGGCCGAGAAGGTCGGGCTGGTCCCGCAGAAGCCGTACCTCTTCACCGGGACGGTCGCCAGCAACCTGCGCTACGGCCGCCCGGACGCGACCGACGAGGAGCTCTGGGCGGCCCTGGAGACCGCGCAGGCCAGGGACTTCGTGGAGCGCCTGGACGGCGGCCTGCAGGCGGCGATCGCGCAGGGCGGGAGCAACGTCTCCGGCGGCCAGCGCCAGCGGCTCGCGATCGCCCGGGCCCTGGTGCGCCGGCCGGAGATCTACCTCTTCGACGACTCGTTCTCCGCGCTCGACTACGCCACCGACGCCCGGCTGCGGGCCGCGCTGGCCCAGGAGACCGCCGACGCGACGGTGGTGATCGTCGCCCAGCGCGTGAGCACCATCCGGGACGCCGATCGGATCATCGTCCTGGATGAGGGTGCGGTGGTCGGCAGCGGAACGCACCACGAGCTGATGGCCGACAACCCGACGTACCGGGAGATCGTGCTCTCCCAGCTCACCGAGCAGGAGGCGGCGTGACCACCCCGCAGAAGCCCGCCGGCCCGCAGGCCGACGGCAAGGCTCCGGGCCCGCAGCCCGCAGGCAAGATCGCAGGTTCGCAGGAGGCGGCCGCCCGGCGCGGACCGGGCGGCGTCGGCCGCTTCGCGGGCGCCCAGGGCGCCGAGAAGTCGATGGACTTCAAGGGCTCCAGCCGCCGCCTGCTGGGGCTGCTGCGCCCCGAGCGGGCGGCCCTGACCGGCATGATCGCGCTGGGGGTCCTCAGCGTCGGCTGCGCGGTGATAGGACCGAAGATCCTCGGCCGGGCGACCGACCTGATCTTCGCCGGCGTGGTGGGCCACAACATCACCTCGCAGCAGGTCCTGGACAAGATCCTGGCGGGCGGCGGCAAGCAGGCCGACCTGCTGCGCTCGCTGCACTTCACCCCGGGCCAGAGCATCGACTTCGGGGCGATCGGCAGCGTCCTGCTCTGGGTGCTGGGCATCTACGTGGCCTCGGCCGTCTTCGGCATCATCCAGGGCCGGCTCGCCGCCCGGGTGATCAACCGGACCGTCAACCGGCTGCGCGCCGACGTGGACGCCAAGCTCTCCCGGCTGCCGCTCAGCTACTTCGACAAGCAGGCCCGCGGCGAGGTGCTCAGCCGGGTCACCAACGACATCGACAACGTCGGCCAGTCCATGGGTCAGACCATGGGCCAGGTGGTGAACTCGCTGCTCACCATCGTCGGCGTGCTGGCGATGATGTTCTGGATCTCCTGGCTGCTGGCCCTGATCGCGCTGATCTCGGTGCCGCTGTCGGTGGTGGTCGCCGCCCGGGTCGGCAAGCGCGCCCAACCGCAGTTCGTCGCCCAGTGGAAGACCACCGGCAAGCTCAACGCGCACATCGAGGAGATGTACACCGGGCACAGCCTGGTGAAGGTCTTCGGGCGGCAGAAGGAGTCGGCGCAGACCTTCCGCGAGGAGAACGAGGCGCTCTTCGCCTCCAGCTTCAAGGCCCAGTTCATCTCCGGGATCATCCAGCCCGCGATGATGTTCATCGGCAACCTCAACTACGTGCTGGTCGCGGTGGTCGGCGGTCTGCGGGTGGCCAGCGGCGCGCTCTCGATCGGCGACGTGCAGGCCTTCATCCAGTACTCGCGGCAGTTCAGCCAGCCGCTCACCCAGGTGGCCAGCATGGCCAACCTGGTGCAGTCCGGCGTCGCCTCGGCCGAGCGGGTCTTCGAGCTGCTGGACGCCCCGGAGCAGTCCCCCGAGCCGCAGCACCCCGAGCGCCCCGCCGAGCTGCGCGGGCTGGTCGCCTTCGAGGACGTCGCGTTCCGCTACGACCCCGCCAAGCCGCTGATCTCGGACCTGTCGCTGAAGGTCGAGCCCGGCCAGACGGTCGCCATCGTCGGTCCCACCGGCGCGGGCAAGACCACCCTGGTCAACCTGCTGATGCGGTTCTACGACGTCAGCGGCGGGCGGATCACGCTGGACGACGTCGACATCGCGGCGATGTCGCGCGAGGAGCTGCGCTCCGGCATCGGCATGGTGCTGCAGGACACCTGGCTCTTCGGCGGCACGATCGCCGAGAACATCGCCTACGGCTCCTCCGGCGCCACCCGCGAGCAGGTCGTCGAGGCGGCCAGGGCCGCCCACGTCGACCGCTTCGTGCGCACCCTGCCGGAGGGCTACGACACGGTGATCGACGACGAGGGCACCGGTGTCAGCGCCGGCGAGAAGCAGCTGATCACCATCGCCCGGGCCTTCCTGTCGCAGCCGAGCATCCTGGTGCTGGACGAGGCGACCAGCTCGGTGGACACCCGGACCGAGGTGCTCATCCAGCGCGCCATGGCCCGGCTGCGCACCGGCCGCACCAGCTTCGTCATCGCGCACCGCCTCTCCACCATCCGCGACGCCGACGTGATCCTGGTGATGGAGGACGGCGCGATCGTCGAGCAGGGCTCGCACGACGAGCTGATCGCCGCCGAGGGCGCCTACGCCCGTCTCTACCAGGCCCAGTTCGCCCAGGCCGTCGCCGAGATGGACTGATGACGCGCTGATCCGCCCGAGCGGATCGGGCCGGCCGGGCGGGGCCCGGCACAGCGGGGCGGGATGTGACGCAGGACACTGTCACATCCCGTCCCGCTCTCTTGTCCCCTGGGCGAACGCGAAACACCGCACCGGAGGAGAACGAGATGAACGGGCAGCACATCGTGGTCATCGGCGCGGGCTACGCGGGGATCACCGCGGCCACCGGGGCGGGGCGCCGCTGCCGGGTGACCCTGATCGCCCCCGAGGCCCTCTTCGCCCAGCGGATCCGCCAGCACGAGACCGCCGCGGGCCACCGCGAGCACCGGCCGGCGCTCGCCGCGCTGATCCGCGGGCGCAGCGTGACGCACCGTCAGGCCCGGGTCGGCGAGATCGACCTGGCGGGGCGCAAGGTCCTGCTGGAGGACGGCGAGGCCATCGGCTACGACACGCTGGTCTACGCCCTGGGCAGCTCCACCGCATGGCGCGGGGTCCCCGGCGCCGCCGAGTCGGCGTACGGCGTCGAGCGGGCGGCCGAGCTGCGCGGGCGGGTGCGCGGCGCCGAGCGGCCCGGCACGGTGGCCGTCGTCGGCGGCGGGGCCACCGGGATCGAGCTGGCCGCCGAACTCGCCGAGGCGTACCCCGCCTGGCAGGTGCGGCTGGTGGCGGCCGGCCGGGTCGGCGGCTGGTTCTCGGCCAAGGGGCGCTCGCACGTGCTGCGGGAGCTGCGGCGGCTCGGCGTGCAGATCCAGGAGGAGGCCGAGGTGACCGAGGTGACCCGGCAGGGCCTGCTCACCGCCCGCGGCCCGGTCGAGGCCGAGGTGGTCGTCTGGGCCGCCGCGATGGAGCCCAGCCCGCTGGCGGCGCAGGCCGGGCTGGGGGTCGCCGACGACGGCCGGGCCCTGGTGGACGACCGGCTGCGCTCGCTCTCGCACCCCGAGGTGCACGTGGTCGGCGATGCCGCCTCGGCGACCGTGGCCGGCACCGGGACGCTGCGGATGGGCTGCGCCACCGCGCTGCCGATGGGCCGCTACGTCGGCAAGCTGCTGTCCGGCCGCACCAGCGAGCCGTTCGCCTACCGGTACACCCTGCAGTGCCTGAGCCTGGGGCGGCGCAGCGGGCTGGTGCAGCTGGTGCGCGGGGACGACGCGATGCGTCCCACGGCGTACCGCGGCCTGACCGGCCGGCTGGTGAAGGCCGTGATCCTGCGGGGAGTGGCGGCCTCGCTGCGCTGACGGCCGGCGCGGCCGGGCGCGCGTTCGGGCGCGTTCGGGCGGGGAACGCCGTGGGGCCGGTACCGGACTCCTTCGAGTCCGGCACCGGCCCCACCGTGCGGGCGCGCGCTACTTCTTGGCGTCCTTCGGGGCGTCCGCGTCCGTCGACAGCGCGGCGATGAAGGCCTCCTGCGGGACCTCCACGCGGCCGACCATCTTCATCCGCTTCTTGCCCTCCTTCTGCTTCTCCAGCAGCTTGCGCTTGCGCGAGATGTCACCGCCGTAGCACTTGGCGAGAACGTCCTTGCGGATCGCGCGGACCGTCTCGCGGGCGATGACCCGCGAGCCGATGGCCGCCTGGATCGGCACCTCGAACTGCTGGCGCGGGATCAGCTTCTGCAGCTTGCCGGCCATCATGACGCCGTAGTTGTAGGCCTTGTCCTTGTGCACGATGGCGGAGAACGCGTCCACCGCGTCGCCGTGCAGCAGGATGTCGACCTTCACCAGGTCGGCACTCTGCTCGCCGATCGGCTCGTAGTCGAAGGAGCCGTAGCCACGGGTCTTGGACTTCAGCTGGTCGAAGAAGTCGAAGACGATCTCGGCCAGCGGCAGCGTGTAGCGCAGCTCGACGCGGTCCTCGGAGAGGTAGTCCATGCCCTGCAGGTTGCCGCGGCGGTTCTGGCAGAGCTCCATGATCGCGCCGACGAACTCGTTCGGCGCCAGGATGGTGCCGCGCACCACCGGCTCGAAGACCGCGGAGATCTTGCCGGTCGGGAACTCGCTCGGGTTGGTGACGGTGTGCTCGCTGCCGTCCTCCATCTCCACCCGGTAGATCACGTTCGGCGCGGTGGAGATCAGGTCGAGGTTGAACTCGCGCTCCAGGCGCTCCCGGATGATCTCCAGGTGGAGCAGGCCGAGGAAGCCGCAGCGGTAGCCGAAGCCGAGCGCCACCGAGGTCTCCGGCTCGTAGACCAGCGCGGCGTCGTTGAGCCGCAGCTTGTCCAGCGCGTCGCGCAGCAGCGGGTAGTCGCTGCCGTCGAGCGGGTAGAGGCCGGAGAAGACCATCGGACGCGGGTCCTTGTAGCCGCCCAGCGCCTCGGTCGCACCCTTGTGCATCGAGGTGATGGTGTCACCGACCTTGGACTGCCGGACGTCCTTCACCCCGGTGATGATGTAGCCGACCTCGCCGACGCCGAGGCCGTCCGCGACCTTGGGCTCCGGCGAGATGACGCCGATCTCCAGCAGCTCGTGGGTGGCGCCGGTGGACATCATCGCGATGCGCTCGCGCTTGGTGAGCTGGCCGTCGACCACTCGCACGTAGGTGACCACGCCGCGGTAGGAGTCGTAGACCGAGTCGAAGATCATCGCGCGGGCGGGGGCGTCCTTGACGCCGACCGGGGCGGGGATCTTCTCGACCACGTGGTCGAGCAGGTCCTCCACGCCGAGGCCGGTCTTGGCGCTGACCTTGAGCACGTCCTCCGGCTCGCAGCCGATGATGTGCGCGAGCTCGGCCGCGTACTTCTCCGGCTGGGCGGCGGGCAGGTCGATCTTGTTGAGGACCGGGATGATCGTGAGGTCGTTCTCCAGCGCCAGGTACAGGTTGGCGAGGGTCTGCGCCTCGATGCCCTGGGCCGCGTCCACCACCAGGATCGTCCCCTCGCACGCCGCGAGGGAGCGGGACACCTCGTAGGTGAAGTCGACGTGACCGGGGGTGTCGATCATGTTGAGGATGTGGGTCCGACCCTCGCCCTCACCGGACCGCGGCGCCCACGGGAGGCGGACCGCCTGCGACTTGATGGTGATGCCGCGCTCGCGCTCGATGTCCATCCGGTCGAGGTACTGGGCACGCATCTGCCGGGGGTCGACCACGCCGGTGATCTGCAGCATCCGGTCGGCGAGCGTCGACTTGCCGTGGTCGATGTGGGCGATGATGCAGAAGTTGCGGATCAGCGCCGGGTCGGTACGGCTGGGCTCTGGCACGTTCGTAGGGGTCGCGGGCACCTTGGTCCGATTCTCCGTTGGTCCGGGGGCCGGACGCTGTCGTCCGATCGAGGAGCCCCGACCGTGTCTCACCACGCACCAGGGCTCCTACCATCCTCCCACGAGCCCGCACCGCCGTGCCGTCCCACTCTGCGGTCCTGGGGTTCCGCCCCCGCGGGGCGCTCCGTACGATGCCGCGCATGATCTTGGAAAGCGCCCTGCTCGACGTCCTGCCCGGCCAGGAGGACGCCTTCCTCGCCGCCTTCGCCGAGGCCAGGCCGCTGATCGCGGTGCAACGCGGCTTCCGCTCGCTGGAACTGCGGCGCTGCCTGGACGAGGGACGCGGCTCGCGCTTCCTGCTCCAGGTGGAGTGGGAGCGGCTGACCGACCACACCGAGGGGTTCCGGGGCTCGGAGCAGTACCAGCAGTGGCGCGCGCTGCTGCACCACTTCTACGCGCCCTTCCCCGAGGTCGAGCACTACGGCGAACCGCTGCTCGGCGCCTGAGCACCGCGCGGCCGCGCGGCGGGGGCCCGCGACGGGCGGGGGCCGGCCTCGCGGGCGACGCGCGGTTTGGGCCGCGCCTGGCGGCCCTGGTAGCGTAGGGCGCTGCACCCCGCTTCGGCATGCCCTCTCAGCTGGACCGGCGCGACGGTCGCAAACTCCCCCAGCCTCCGGCCGGGGGCACCCCAAGAAACACATTCCAGACAAGACTGAGGCTCCTTCGTGGCGAACATCAAGTCCCAGATCAAGCGCAACAAGACCAACGAGAAGGCGCGCCTGCGCAACAAGGCCGTCAAGTCCTCGCTGAAGACCGCGCTGCGCAAGGCCCGCGAGGCCTCTGCCGCCGGTGACACCGAGAAGGCCACCGTGCTGGCCCGCGAGGCCTCCAAGGCCCTCGACAAGGCCGTCAGCAAGGGTGTCATCCACAAGAACCAGGCCGCCAACAAGAAGTCGGCGATCACCAAGCAGGTTGCCGCCACCCAGGCCTGAGCTCCACCAGCTCTTCGCACCACCCCGTAGTACCCCGGTACTACCTGGCAGTGCCCGCAGGACCAGCCGGATCCGGCAGGAACACACGCGGCACTCGGCCACCCCTCAGGTGTCCCCGGCCCTCTACCCGGAGCCCTGAGGCGCACGGAACTCGTACCGCACGCGGCCTGCGTTCGCCACGCGGGTGCGGTGCACACAGCGTCACCTGAAGTGCCGGCTCATCGGCCTTCTCCTCCTGCCCGTCCGGTGCACACCGGACGGGCAGTACGCGTTTGTGCCCATGGATCTGCGCCGCGCGGGCTGCGGGCGCGGGCTGGAGCGGGGTGATCGGGTGGCGGCGCAGCGACCGGTGCCGGGCGTGTCGATCTCCAGAGGTTCCCTTGAGGTAGCGGGGAGCGTTGGCGTGTCAGTGTGTGCGCACCGACGACACGGGGGTGCGGGATGGACGGCGGAGGACACGGCGGCGGGGACTTCGGTGGTCACCACGGCGGCGGATCCGGTGGCCACCATCACGGGGGCGATCACCAGGGCGGGGACAACCTCGGCTGGATCGACACCAGTGACAGTGGCCGACAGCCCAGCGGGCGCAGCTCCGCGCAGGGACTCGCCGGCCGCCAGGGGTGGCTGGTGGCGGCCGGCCTGGTGGTGGTGCTCTACGCGCTCGCGCTCTGGGTCCGCTGACACCGCGGCTCGTCCCCTGGCCGGGGCGACCTCGGCGCCTGTCGGCCGCTCGGGGAGGGCGCGGGTGCCGCGGCGGCGGACCGGTCGGATATCGTCCCGGGCGGACGGCGTCCCGGCCGTGCTCCGCCCGGGCCCGTCATGCTCCGCCCGACCCGGTCATGCTCCGCCACCCTCTGGGGGACGCCCATGTCGACACCACCGCAGACCGGCTCCGGGTTCGGCGGCTTCGCGCCGCTGCCACCCCGGCAGGAGGCCGGGCAGGGACCGGCGACGGGAGCGGAGACGGGGATGGGGACAGGTACGGGTGCCGGCACGGGTGCGGTGCAGACCGTGGGCCACCCTGCGCGTCACCCGGGCGGACCGGCCACCGAGCCGGGTTCGGGGCCGGGTGGCGGTGCGGCGGGCGGCCGGGGGCGGCGCGTGCTGCGGCGGGTCGGGTGGGGGGTCGTGGGCGCGGTGCTCGCCTCCGCCGTCTGGACCGCCGCCCTGTGGACCGTGCCCTCGATGGTCGGGACGGCGTCCTCGCCACGTTCCCAGGGCCCCTACCGGCCGGTCGACGACCTGTGCGCCACGGCCCGGGTCTCCGCGTTCGGCCGGCTCTACCCGGTGCTGAGCGGGACGCCGTACCACTACACGACCCGCGACCGGGCGCTGGACGACATGTACTGCAGCCAGTACCTCAAGCACGCGGCGGGCGACACCGGGTACGTCACCCTCTACATGGAGGCCCAGCTGCACCACGCGGTCAACGCCGCACCGGAGTTCGAGGCCCAGCGGACCGGCTTCGAGCAGCGGCGGTTCCAGGTCAGCGATGTGCCCGGACTGGGTGAGCAGGCGTTCGTCGCCTACCTGGACGACCAGAGCGGAAGCGACCACGGGCGGCACTACCTGACGCAGACCCTGTACGTCCGCGACGGCGCCCTGACCTACTACCTGAACTGGTCCGGCTCCTACCAGGAGGGCCAGCAGGGCGCGCCGGACCGCGAGGGCATCCGGCAGGCGCTGCTGGCCGACACCCGGGACGCCCTGCGCGCCCTGGGCGGGCGGGGCTGACACGCCGCCAGGGGGTCGTGCGGGTCGGGTGGGACGGTCCGTCAGTAGGCGCGGGCTCCGGCGCGGGCGGCCCGGGCCACCGTGACCACGGCCCGCTCCAGCGCGTACGCCGGATCGTCGGAGCCGCCCTTGACGGCGGCGTCGGCCTGCGCGATCGCGGTCAGCGCGGTGGCCACCGCGTCACCGGTCCAACCGCGCATCTGCTGGCGGACCCGGTCGATCTTCCACGGTGGCATGCCCAGTTCGCGGGCCAGGTCGGCGGGGCGCAGCGAACGGTCCGCGGTGGCCAACCGGCCGATGCTGCGCACCCCGGCGGCCAGCGCGTAGGTGATGCCGGTCGGTGGCTGGCCGACGGCCAGTGCCCAGCGCAGCCGCTCCAGCGCGTCGGCGGCGCGGCCGGTGGCCGCGAGGTCGGCCACCTCGAAGCCGGTCGCCTCGGCCCGGCCGCTGTAGTAACGGGCCACCACCCGCTCGTCGATGGTGCCCTCGACGTCCGAGGTGAGCTGGCTGCAGGCGGCCGCCAGCTCGCGCAGGTCGCCGCCGAGCGAGTCGAGCAGGGCCTGGCACGCCTCGGGGCTCGCGGAGCGGCCGAGCGCCTTGAACTCCCCGCGGACGAAGGCGATCCGCTCGTTCGCCTTGGTGAGCTTGGGGCAGGCCACCTCCCGGCCGCCGGCCTTGCGCCCCGCGTCCAGCAGGCCCTTGCCCTTGGCTCCACCGGCGTGCACGAGCACCACGATCACCTCCTCGATCGGTGACTCGAGGTAGCGCTTGAGCTCCTTCACCGACTCGGCTCCGAGGTCCTGGGCGGCCCGGACCACGATCACCTTGCGCTCGGCGAAGAGCGAGGGCGTGGTGAGCTCGGCGAGACTGCCGGGCTGCAGGGCGCCGGGGGCGAGGTCGCGCACGTCCGTGTCGGGGTCGGCCGCCCGGGCGGCGGCCACGACCTGGGCGACCGCACGGTCGAGCAGCAGCTCCTCCTGGCCGACCGCGAGGGTCAGCGGGGCGAGCAGGTCATCGGGTGCACTCTTCCTGGCCATCGCGTACCAGCATCCCACGGGCCGCCGACAGCATCCCCCGGCGAGCTGTGCCCCCGGGGAGGGGCGGAGCGGTGGGCCGGCGGGCCGTGGCGAGGTGCCCGGTGACGGGGGGCCACGGACGCACCGGCGGGCGGGGAGAATGGGGCGGTGATCGATGACGTGCAGGAGGAAGCCCCCTTGACCAGTGATCGACAGCTGCTGGTGCTGGCCGACCGGGATGCGGCCGAGGCCGTCGCCGAGGAGCTCGCCGAGCGCCGGCCCGAGCTCGGCCCGTTCGAACTCGTCCGCGACGCCCTGGCCGGGGAGGACGACGCCGAGGACGCCCAGTGGCTGGTGGTCGTCGAGGCACCCGTAGCCGGGTGGAGCCCGGCCGTGCTGGCCGAGATCGACACCTTCCTCGCCGACCACGACGGCTGGCGCGAGGACGGCTGACCGCTGCGCGGGACCGTGGGCGGAGCGCGGCCCGCGGCGGCGGCGAGCCGCTGCCGCGGGGCCCGCGCCGAGGTGGGCCCCGGCGCCGGTGGGGGCGGCCGCTCGGACCGCGCCGGGGAGCCGGTCCCGCCTTGGGGCCCACTCCCGGCCTCGGCCTCCGGATCGGGCTCCGGCTCGGTCCCGGCTGCGGACTCGGGCTCCGTGCCTGCCGCCGGCTCCTCGTCGGTGTCCGGGTGGGGGTGGGTGAGGACGCGCAGGTGCGCCGGGTCGTCGCCGAGGACCGCGATGTCACCGGACCGGTCGGTCCGCAGGACGGTGGCACCCAGCGCCCGCAGGTGCTGGACGGTGCGCCCGGCGGGATGCCCGTACGAGTTGCCCGTGCCCACGGAGACGAGGGCCAGCCTCGGCCGCAGGGCGGCGGCCAGCGCCCAGTCCTGGTTGGCCGAGCCGTGATGGGCCACCTTCAGCACGTCGACCGGTCCCGGGTGGACCGAGTCGAGCAGCTCGGCCTGGGCCGGTGCCTCCAGATCGCCGAGCAGGGCCAGCCGCAGTCCGCCGGTGGTCACCAGGAGGGAGACGCTGGCGTTGTTCGCTCCCACCGGCTCGGCGGCGGAAGCGGCGGGCGGCCAGAGCACGTCCCAGGTCAGCGCCGGCCCCGCGGTGCGGTGCTCGCCCGCCGACGCGCGGAGCAACGGGACCCCGGAGGCCGCCGCCCAGCCGCGGACCCTGGCCTCCTCCCCCGGCGGCGAGCCCACGGTGGTGGTCTCGATCGCGCCCACCGCGCGGTGGCGCAGGACCCCCGGCAGGCCCTCGGCGTGGTCCGCGTGAAAGTGCGTCAGGATCACCAGAGCGATCCGGGTGACGCCCAGGTCGCGCAGGCAGCGGTCGGCCGCCGCCGGATCGGGGCCGGCGTCGACGACCACCGCCGTGTCCGGCGCGGCGCTCGGACCGCCGCCCACCGGGAGGACCAGGAGGTCTCCCTGGCCCACCGAGCACATGACGAACCGCCAGCCGGCCGGCGGCCATCCCGTGGCGATCCGGACCAGCAGCGGCGGGCGGAGCAGCACCACCAGCAGGAGCAGGGCGAGCAGGCCGGGCAGCAGGATCCGGAGCCACCGGCGGGCCACTCGTGGCGGGGAGCCTGCGCCGGGTGGCGCGGGCGCCGGGCGGCCGGCGACCGCGGCCCGCCCGTCAGCGGGGCCGGGGACAGCGGGGGCGTCGTCTCGGGCGCCGCACGAGGCAGCGCCGCACGACGCAGCGCCGCACGAGGCAGCGCCGGAGGAGGCAGCGGTGGGGGCGCAGGCGCAGGCTCGGCCTGCGGCGCCGGCGGGGGGCGCCGCGCAGGCAGCGGTGGCTGACGTGCGCGGGAGCGCCCGTGCCGGCAGCAGCAGCGGCGCCGCGAGGCAGGCCGCCACGACGGCGAGCGCCAGCAGGACGGTCCCCGGCCAGCCCGGTGTCCAGGCGATCTCGGCCCCGGGGAGGGCGGCCCCGTGCCGGGCCACCGAGCCGATCCACTGGGCCGGCAGGTCGCCGAGCCCGGCCAGGACGCGGGCACCGGCAGCCGAGACCGGGGCCGCCGCCAGGGCGGCGAAGCCGAGCAACGTGGCCGGGGTGACCGCGAGTTCGGCCAACAGGTTGCAGGGCACGCCGACCAGGCTCAGCCGCGGGGCCAACAGCACCGTGGCGGGCGCGCAGAGGGCCTGCGCGGCCGCGGCAGCGGCCACCCCCGAGGCCAGGTGGTGCGGCCAGCCCCGCTCGCGCAGGGCGGCGGCCCAGCGCTGTCCGAGGGTGAGCAGGCCGGTGGTGGCCAGCACCGAGAAGAGGAACCCGTAGGAGCGGGCCAAGAGCGGGTCGGCCAGCAACAGCACCAGGACTCCCCCGGCCAGCGCCGGTAGGGCGGCGCGCGGCCGGCCCGTCGCCAGGGCCAGCAGGCCGATCACGCCCGTCGCCGCGGCCCGCAGGACGCTCGGCTCGGGCCGGCAGAGCGTCACGAAGGCCAGCGTCAGCACGGCCCCGAGCAGGGCGGCGAGCCGCAGCGGCACTCCGAGCAGGCCCAGCAGCCCGCCGCGCTCGGCCGTCCCGGCCCGCCCCGGGGCACCGAAGAGCACGACCAGCAGGACGGCGAGGTTGGCTCCGCTGACCGAGGTGAGGTGCAGCAGATCGGTGCTGCGGAAGGCCTCCTCCAACGCGTCGGGCATGGCGGAGACGTCACCGACCACCAGCCCGGGCAGCAGCGCCCGGCCGTCCACCGAGAGCCCGGCACAGGCGGCCCGCAGACCGCTCCGCAGGCGGCCCGCGAGGCGCTGGCCCCAGCTCGCCCCGGCGAGCTCGTGCGGTGGTCCGGCCGCCAGCAGGACCCCGCCGGGCCCGGGCCCGCCCCCGGCGGCCGGCAGGACGCGGACGTCGACGGCGATCCGGGTGGACGGGAGCAGGTCCTCCCAGGGCGCCGCCTCGTGGGCCGGGACCAGCACGGTGACAGGTGTGTGGATCCGGGTACCGACCGGGGGCGGCGGTGGCGACGCGCCGGTGAAGGACTCGGGCGGGGCGGGCACGGTGACCCGGTCCGCGGTGGCCTCGACGGACAGCAGGGAACGCCCGGGACCCGAACCCCGCGAGCGGGCGGTGTGGTGGCGCGGGTCGCCGGTGAGGGTGAGCTCGACGCCGACCGGCGAGGCGGCGGGGGCACGGGCGAGTGCCGGCAGTGGTCCTCGATGAAGGTCCGCGGTGTGCAGGACGGTGCAGACCGCCGAGGCCGCCGCGGTCAGCGCGACGGCCGCCACCGTCGCGCCGAGGCCCAGCGGCCGCCGGCGCCCCGCCACCAGCGACGGGAGGGCGGCCAGGGCGGTCAACAGGGCGACGAACAGGATCGCCGACCGGTGGCGGTCGCCCACGCCGAGCAGCACCGCGGCCACGCACCAGGCGGCCAGGGCCGGCAGCATCAGGCGGGCGCCGGTGCCGGGCCGCCGGCCGGTCGTCGGATACGGCTCCTCGGGTCCACCCCCTGGGGAGGCGTGCTCACCGGCGGGGGTGGAGAGGGCAGGCGGCACGGTGGGAACGGGGAGAGCGGGGCGGGGACGGGACATCCGGGCTCCTCTCTCAGAGCGTGAGCATGGGCTTGAGGTCGGCGAACTTGCGGTCACCGATGCCGGAGACGAGCCGGAGCTGGTCGATGGTGCGGAAGCCGGCGTGGGAGGCCCGGTAGGCGAGGATGTGCTGGGCCAGCACCGGACCGATCCCCGGCAGGGCGTCGAGCTGCTCCAGCGTCGCCCGGTTGAGGCTCACCGGTGTTCTGGGAACCGCCGGGCCGGGCGCCGCCGCGCCCGGCGGAGGCGCAGGGGGTGGAACCGGGCCCGGCGAGGCCGAGCCCACCAGGATCTGCTCGCCGTCGGTGAGCACCCGCGCCAGGTTGAGCGCGTCGGTGTCCACGCCGGGCAGCGGCCCACCGGCGGCCCGCAGCGCGTCGGCCACGCGTGAACCGGTCGGCAGCGTCCGCACGCCCGGAGCCTGGACCCGGCCGGCGATGTCGACGACGACCGGCGACGGAGTCGGTTCGGGCGGCGCGGTCGTCTCCGGCAGGTCGGACGGTACCGCCTCGGTGTCGGCCGGAGCGGCCGACTGACGGGCCGTCGGGACGCTCACCGGGACCGCCCGGCCGACGGGGGACGCCGCCGAGACCGCGGGCACGGCCACGGCCTGGGGGCGGGCGAGCCAGAAGTGCTGGACCGCGTAGCCGACGGCGAGCAGCAGGAGCACGGTGAGCCCCAGGACGGCCTTCCGGTCCGCCCAGAGCAGGGACTGCAGGGCCGGCGGCAGGCGCAACCGGCCACGCGTGCGCAGGACGGCGACCGGATCGCCGGCCGAGACCGCGGCTGCCGTTGCCGTGGCCGCCACGCCGACCGTGGCCGCGACGCCGGCAGCCGTCACCTGGAACGGCGCGGCACCGGACGGACCCGGCATGGGCGATCCACCCGGCGGGGCCGGGCCCGCCGGGCGCCCGACCGCGGGTCCGGCACGCCCCGGGCGCCGGGCGGATCGCCCGTACCCGTGCGGCCAGTCGTCCGGAAGCCGGCGAGCGGACGGAGCCTTGACCCGCCGGAGCCGCCGGGCCGGGGCCGCCGTGCCCGGCGCACCGCCGGGGTCAGGCCCGGGGTCGGCCACCGGCACCGTCGGGACCGGCGACCGGTGCAGGTCCGGCAGGACCGCGGCGGTCGCAGCGGTCGCGGCGGTCGCGGCGGTCGCGGCGGTCGCGGCGGTCGCGAAGAGGGTGGAGGCCCGGTGCCGGCCCGGGTCACCGGTACCGCGACGGCGGGCAAGGACGGGGTCGAGCGGGCTCAGCTCTCTCATGCCCACGACGGTACAAACAGCACGCCCGGGTCAGCGGACCCGCGAATTTCCTGTGGACAACTCGGCGAATGTGGACAACTGAGCACTCGTCAGAGTGACATCGATCGACATCAGCGCGGTGATACGACAACCGCCAGCAGGCCCGGACCCACGTGCGCCCCGATCACGGCCCCCACCTCGCCCACGTACAGCTCCCGCAGCCCCGGCACCCGCTCCCGCAGCCGCTCGGCGAGCGGCTCGGCCCGCTCCGCCGCCGCCAGGTGGTGGACCGTGATGTCCACCGGCCCCTCCCCCGCCTGCTCGACCGCGATCTCCTCCAGCCGGGCGATCGCCCGCGAGGCCGTCCGAACCTTCTCCAGCGGCTCGATCCGCCCGCCCGACAGGTGCAGCAGCGGCTTGACCGCGAGCGCGGAGCCGAGCAGCGCGCGGGCCGTCCCGATCCGGCCACCACGCCGCAGGTGCTCCAGGGTGTCGACGTAGAAGAAGCCGCGGGTGCCCTCGGCCCGCCGCTCGGCCGCCGCGACCACCTCGGCCGCGCCGAGCCCCTGCGCGCGGGCCTCGACGGCCGCCAGCACCGCGTACCCGAGCGCCATCCCGACCAGCCGGCTGTCCACCACCCGCACCGGGATGTCGACCTCGGCGGCCGCCAGCCGGGCGGCCTCGCAGGTGCCGGAGAGCTCCGAGGAGATGTGGACGGAGACGATGGCCTCGGCGCCGGCCTCCGCCGCGGCGGTGTAGGCGGCGGCGAAGGTCTCCGGGTTGGGGCGGGAGGTGGTCACCCGGCGCTTGGCGCGCAACGCCTCGGCGACGTCCTTGGGGGAGATCTCCACCCCTTCGGTGAGCACCTCGTCGCCCACCACCACGCTCAGCGGCACCACCGCGATTCGATGCCGGTCCACGGCGTCCTGTGGCAGGTAGGCGGTGGAATCGGTGACGAGCGCGAGCGGGACGGGCATGTGCCGGAGGTTACTCCCCGCAGGCCACGGAGGACAGCCGAGGCCGGAGCGCGAGCCCCGACGGCAACGGCAAACGACGGCAGCAGCAGCGCCGGACCCGCAGCAGCGCGCGAGGCGCGCCCGGGCCTCAGCCCGCCGACGAACCGGGGTTCGGCTTGCGCAGCCGCCCCGCGAGCCGGGTCAGCGGCTCGCCCAGCTTCAGCGCCTCCTCCGCGCTCAGCCGACCCGCCGCGGCGAGCCCGGGCCGGCCCGCACCCGACACGGGGTCACCCACGACCGGGTCACCCACCGCCGCCCCACCCGACGCCCCCGCACCCGCACCCGACGCAGGGTCAGCCGCCCCCGTGTCCCAGTGCCGCAGCGCCCCCGCCTCGCTCGCGCACTCCTCGCTCAGCCGGCTCAGCTCGTCCTGCGCGAACCGGTGCATCCGGTCCTGCGCGGCCCAACGCATCGACTCGGCGGAACTCGTGATGCGCTCGGCCCGCTCCCGCAGTTCGGGCAGCTTCACCGCCAGGCGCGACTGCTCGGGCTCGCGCTCCAGCATCCGCAGCTCGCCGTCCAGCTCCGCGGCGTGCGCGTCGAGACGGCCGAGCAGCTGCAGCGCCTCGGTGAGCTGGCCGTCGGAGGCGACCGCCCCCTGCAGCACCTCGCGCGTCCCCGTGAGCGAGGTGCGCAGGGCGAGGCGGACGGCGGCGATCTCGCCCTGCGCGCCCGGCCTGGTGTACGTCCTGGCCCGCAGCGTGACGTTCTCGACCGCCCGCCGGGCCTGCACCTCGGTCCGCTCGACCTTGGCCGCCAGCGCCCGGCCCGTCCGGAGGATGGCGAGCACCACCAGCGTGACCGCACCGATCCCGAACAGTACGAGCAGGACGCCCAGTGCGCCGATCGCTTCCATGGGGATGCCGCCTTCCGCTGGACCGGGCTCCGTAGGTCTCCACGGTAGCCGCCACCCACCCGCGCGGAGCAGGGGGATGCGGGAATCACGGGGTAATCACCGGGTAATCGCGGCGGAACGGTGCCGAGGATCAGGGGCGGCTCAGGGATGTCCCTGACGCCCACCGCCCGCCGCGCCTGCCTCCCCATCGCGGACCGAAGCTGTCCGCGATGGATGCGAGACTCGCACCATGTTGGAAACCTCCGCCCGCCTGCTCCGCCTGCTCGCGCTGCTGCAGGTCCGCCGCGAGTGGTCCGGGGCCGACCTCGCCGAGCGGCTGCAGGTCGACGTGCGCACGGTCCGACGCGACATGGAGAAGCTGCGCACCCTCGGCTACCCGGTGGACTCGACCCCCGGAGCCGCCGGCGGCTACCGGCTCGCGGCCGGCGCCGAGATGCCCCCGCTGCTGCTGGACGACGAGGAGGCGGTCGCCGTCGCGCTCGGGCTGCGCACGGCGGCGAACGGGACCGTCGCCGGGATCGAGGAGACCTCCGTCCGCGCGCTCGCCAAGCTCCAGCAGGTGATGCCCGCCCGGCTGCGGTCCCGGGTCGAGTCGCTCGCCGGCGCCACCGTGGAGATGCGCAGCCACGGGCCGAGGGTGGACGCCGACGTGCTGAGCACGATCGCCGCCGCCTGCCGCTCGACCGAGCGACTGCGCTTCGAGTACCGCACGCGGGAGGGGAGTTCCGAGCGCCGGGACGTCGAGCCGTACCGCCTGGTGCACTCCGGCGCCCGCTGGTACCTGGTGGCTTTCGACACCGTCCGCCAGGACTGGCGCAACTTCCGGGTCGACCGGCTGGAGTTGCGCCCGCCGCACGGGCCGCGGTTCGCGCCCCGCCCGCTGCCGGCGCAGGACGTCCGCGACTTCGTCTCCTGGGAGGTCGCCATCGGCCAGTACCGCTACCAGGCGCGCTTCACCGTCCGGGCGCCCGCCGCGGTGGTGCGCGAACGGATCGCGCCCACCTCGGGGTTGGTGACCCCACTCGACGAGAACAGTTGCACGTTGCGGGCCGGCTCCAACTCGCTGGACGGCCTGGCGGTCCACATCGGCGTGCTCGACCTCCCGTTCACCGTCCACGAGCCGCCCGAACTGGTCGAGCGCATCGCCCTGTTGGCCCGCCGCCTGCACGAGGCGACCAGCCCCGCGGAGGCGCTCGAACAGCGGGCCGGCCGCCCCGATGACGAGGCGGCCGGCCCGACCGGTCGAGCTTTCTGACGATGCGTCAGCCCGTGACGATGTTCACCAGCTTCGGCGCCCGCGCGATCACCTTGCGCACCGGCGCGTCGCCGATGGCGGCGACCACCGCCGGGTCGGCCAGCGCCAGCGCCTCCAGCTCGGCGTCCGAGATCGAAGGCGCCACCTCCAGGCGGGCCTTGACCTTGCCCTTGATCTGCACCACGCAGGTCACCGCCTCGTCGACCGCGTAGACCGGGTCGGCGACCGGGTAGTCGGCGAAGGCCAGCGAGTCGGTGTGGCCCAGCCGGCGCCACAGCTCCTCGGCGATGTGCGGCGCCAGCGGGGCGACCATCAGCACCAGCTGCTCGGCCACCTCGCGCGGCGTCGAACCGCGCTTGACCAGGTAGTTGTTCAGCTCGATGGCCTTGGCGACCGCGGTGTTGAAGCGCAGCGCGGCCATGTCGCCGCGGATGCCGTCGATCGCCTTGTGCAGCGCCCGCAGGGTCGGCTCGTCGGCCGGCTCCTCGACCACCACCAGCTCGCCGGTCTGCTCGGAGACGACGTTGCGCCACAGCCGCTGCAGGAAGCGGTACGAGCCGACCACGGCCCGCGGGTCCCACGGGCGGGAGACGTCCAGCGGGCCCATCGACATCTCGTACAGGCGCAGCGTGTCAGCGCCGTACTCCTCGCAGATGGTGTCGGGCGCGACCGCGTTCTTCAGCGACTTTCCCATCTTGCCCGCCTCGCGGGTGACCGGCTCGCCCTGCCAGGTGTAGCCGCCGGCGACCTCCTCGACCTCCACGGCGGGGACCGGGAAGCCGCGCTCGTCGCGGTAGACGTCGGCGGTGATCATGCCCTGGTTGAACAGCTTGTGGAACGGCTCGACCGAGGAGACGTGACCCAGGTCGTGCAGCACCTTGTGCCAGAAGCGGGCGTACAGCAGGTGCAGCACCGCGTGCTCGGCGCCGCCGACGTACAGGTCCACACCGCCGGCCGGCTTCTCGGCCGTCGGGCCCATCCAGTACTGCTCGTTGGCCGGGTCGACGACCTTCGCGCCGTTGTCCGGGTCCACGTAGCGCAGCTCGTACCAGCAGGAACCGGCCCAGTTGGGCATGGTGTTGGTCTCGCGGCGGTAGCGCTTGACGCCCTCGCCCAGGTCCAACTCGACGTTCACCCATGCCTCGTTGCGCGACAGCGGGGTCTTCGGGGAGCTGGCGGCGTCGAACGGGTCGTAGGTGTGCGGTGAGTAGTCCTCCACCTCCGGGACCTCGACCGGCAGCATCGACTCGGGCAGCGCGTGCATCACGCCGTCCTCGTCGTAGACGATCGGGAACGGCTCGCCCCAGTACCGCTGGCGGCTGAACAGCCAGTCGCGCAGGCGGAAGTTGACGGTTCCCTCGCCGATCCCGCGCTCGGTCAGCCAGGCGGTGACCCGGGCCTTGGCGTCGACCACCGACAGGCCGTCCAGCGCGATGTCGGCGTTCGCCGAGTTGACGATGACCGAGTCGTAGGTGTCGAAGGCGTCGTCCCAGCCGGCCGGGTCCTGCTCGCGGTTGTCGGTGGGACGCACCACGCAGCGCATCGGCAGCGCGAAGGCGCGGGCGAAGGCGAAGTCGCGGTGGTCGTGGGCGGGCACGGCCATGATCGCGCCGGTGCCGTAACCCATCAGCACGTAGTCGGCGATGAAGACCGGGACGCTCTCGCCGCTGACCGGGTTGGTCGCGTACGCGCCGGTGAAGACGCCGGTCTTGATCTTGGCGTCGACCTGCCGCTCGACGTCCGACTTGGCCGCGGCGGCAGCCCGGTAGCCGGCGACGGCCTCGGCCGGGGTGGCCGCGCCGCCCTTCCAGTCCTCGTGGGTCTCGGCCGGCCAGGCGGCCGGGACGATCGCGTCGACCAGCTCGTGCTCGGGGGCCAGCACCATGTAGGTGGCGCCGAACAGGGTGTCGGGACGGGTGGTGAAGACGGTGATCGCCTGGCCGCCGGCGACCGCGAAGTCGACCCGGGCGCCCTCGGAGCGGCCGATCCAGTTGCGCTGCTGCTGCTTGATCGCCTCCGGCCAGTCCAGCTTGTCCAGGTCGGCGATCAGCCGGTCACCGTAGGCGGTGATCCGCATCATCCACTGGCGCAGCTTGGACTTGAAGACCGGGAAGTTGCCGCGCTCGGAGCGGCCGTCGGCGGTGACCTCCTCGTTGGCCAGCACGGTGCCCAGGCCCGGGCACCAGTTGACCGGTACCTCCTTGCTGTACGCCAGCCGGTACTCGCCCAGCAGCTCCTCGCGCTCCAGGCCGGACAGCTCCGACCAGGCGCGGCCGTCCGGGGTGGGGCGCGAGCCGTCGGCGAACGCGGCGGCCAGCTCGGCGATCGGGCGGGCGGCCTGCACGGCGGGGTCGTACCAGGAGTTGAAGATCTGCAGGAAGATCCACTGGGTCCAGCGGTAGTACTCCGGGTCGATGGTGGAGATCGACCGGCGCGAGTCGTGGCCCAGACCCAGGCGGCGCAGCTGGCCGCGCATGTTGACGATGGCGGCCTCGGTGGAGATCCGCGGGTGCACGCCGGTGGCCACCGCGTGCTGCTCGGCGGGCAGGCCGAACGCGTCGTAGCCCAGCGTGTGCAGGACGTTGTGCCCGGTCATCCGCTGGTAGCGGGCGTAGACGTCGGTGGCGATGTACCCCAGCGGGTGGCCGACGTGCAGGCCCGCACCGGAGGGGTAGGGGAACATGTCCATGATGAAGCTGTGCGGCTTGGCGGTGACCTCACCGGCCGCCGGGTCGACCAGCGAGCCGACCGGGTTGGGGGCGTCGAACGTCCCCTCCTTCTCCCAGGCGTCCTGCCACCGGGACTCGATGTCGGCGGCCAGCGCGGCGGAGTATCGGAACGGCTCGGTGGCGGCCTCGGCAGCGGCAGAGGCTGGGGTCGTCTCGCTCATGGTCTTGTCTGCTCCATCGATGTCAGGTTGCGAAGCGTCAACTGGGCGGTCGCGCCGGGGGCGTGGGGCTCCGGAAACAAAAAAGCCCCTCGACAGGAGGGGACGCCACGCTGACTCCGGCGTGGCCCGCTCGGGCTCAGCCGGTGCTGGTCAGCGCGGCCGGCTAAGGAGCAGGCACACGGTTCGCATGGGGTCAGGGTACCAAACGGCGCGGCCCGGCCTCAGCAGAGCCGGGCACGCCCGGACGGGCCGCGGGCGCACCCGGGGGCCGGCCCGGGGCCGCGACCACGCCCGGCCCGCGGCCCGTCCGGCCCCTCGGCCGGGCCGCGGGTCCCGCGCTCAGCCCTGCTCGGCGAGCCGGGTCCCGCGGACCTCGGCCCAGCGCAGCGAGTCGCGGATGCCGTCGACGAGGGTGAGCCGCGGCTCCCAGTCGAGCAGCCGCTTGGCCCGGTCGCTGCGGGTGTAGGCGCCGGCCACGTCGCCGGGGCGGCTGGCGGCCTCGACCACCTCGACCGGCGGGGTGACCACGCTGTTGAAGGCCGCGATCAGCTCGTTGACCGTGGTGCCGGTCCCGGTGCCGAGGTTGATCACCGAGGAGCGGGCGCCGCCCTCCATCGCGCGGTCGAACCGCTGCAGGGCGGCCACGTGCGCGGCGGCCAGGTCCCAGACGTGCACGTAGTCGCGGATGCCGGAGCCGTCCCGGGTGGGCCAGTCGGTCCCGGTCACCCGGAACGGGACGCCGTCCTCGTGCGCCTCGATCAGCTTGCCGAGCGCGTGGCTGGGCCGGCGCTGCTGCAGGCCGGTGCGCAGCTCGGGGTCGGCGCCGATCGGGTTGAAGTAGCGCAGCGACAGGATCCGGATCGGCCGGGTGGCCGCGATGTCGGCGAACATGCCCTCGCAGACCGCCTTCGTGCGCGCGTACGGGCTCTGCGGGGCGAGCCCGGACTCCTCGTCCACGCTGAAGTCCTCGCCCGGCAGGTAGATCGAGCCGGAGGAGCTGAAGATCATCTTCTGGCAGCCGTTGCGGAGCAGGTGGCCGACGAAGTCCAGGCTCTTGGCCACGTTGGCCTGGTAGTAGCCGACCGGGTTGTCGACCGAGTCGGGGACCACGATCAGCGCGGCGCAGTGCACGACCGCCTCGATCTCCGGGTGCTCGGCGAAGATCCGGTCGACCAGCTCGCCGTCCGCGATGTCGCCCTCGTAGAAGGCGCGGCCCTCGGCGAACTCCCGACGGCCCGTCACCAGGCTGTCCAGGACGACCGGGGTGATGCCCGCTTCCAGGCAGGCCGAGCCGATGGTGCTGCCGATGAAGCCGGCGCCGCCGGAAATCAGTACCTTCATGGGGATATCGACCCTTTCTGTCCGCGGGAGACTTGGCCGCCCCCGCGTCAGGCAGCCTAACCGGGTGCCCCGCAGGTCAGGCCGGCCGCTGGGCGGCGTCGACCTCCCGCAGGGCCGCGTCGATGTCCCGCAGGGCCCGGGCCACCCGCCCGGACTGCATGCCGGCGGCCAGCCGCCGGGCCTGGTCGGCCGTCCGGGCGGCCTGCTCGCGCTCGCCGGTGCGCCGGTAGGAGTCGGCCAGCCGGACCATCAACAGCGCGCGGTCACGGGCCCGTTCGGCGCTCAGCTCGCGCACCGCCCGGATCAGCAGCGGCCGGGCCCGCCCGTGGTCGTCCAGGAAGAGGTAGCCCTCCCCCACCAGCCCGGCCAGCTCGGCCCGGTCGTCCGCACGGACCCCACCACCCGCACCCGCACCGCCCGCGTCCGCACCGACCGCACCACTGTCGCCCGCAGCGTCCCCACCTCCCGCGCCGCCGTCGCCGGCCTCCCCCGCGCCCTGCTGCTCCAGCAGCGCGAAGGCGCGCGTCGAGGCGGCCTCGACGCCCGCCCGGTCCCCCTGCCAGCCGTGCGCCAGCGCGCTGCGGCCCAGCTGGCGGGCCCGCTGGCGCGGGGTGAGCAGGCCGTCGGCCGCCGCGAGCCCGATGTCCAGCAGCGCCACCGGGTCGGCGCCGCGCCCGGCGGTGTGCGCCGAGTGGTGGGTGATCTGGACGACCAGGCTGCCCAGGATGCCCGCCCCCAGCCGCAGGTCACCGGAGAGCTGGGCCGCCCGCAGCGCGGCGACGAAGGCCCGCTGGGCGGCCGCCTCGTGCCCCAGGTCGTCGTTGGCCCGCCCCACCAGGTGGGCCAGCCGCGCCGCCTCGCCGTACAGTCCGCGCCCCAGCCGCTCGTCGAAGGCGTAGCTGCCGAGCTCCAGCAGCTTTCCCGCCATGGCGAGTTCGGCGCGGGCCGGGGCGAGCACCAGGCCGCCGCCGCAGGAACGTTCGAGCCGTCGCTTGCTGTCGTGACCGAGCCGCAGGTCGCTCAGCTGCGAGGGGGCGATCCGCAGCGCGCCCTCCCCGCCGGTGACCGCGGGCGCCGGTTCGGCCCAGTGCGACGCCACCCGGGCCAGCGCGTCGCCGCGGAACAGGTCGGTCAGCCGGACCGGCACGGCGTCGGCGGCGGCCTCGCGCAGGGCCAGCTGCGCGGTGTCGGCGTCCCACGCGTCGGTGAGCAGCAGCGCGGAGAGCACCCGGGCGCCGCGGTGGCTGCCCATCCGCCCCCAGAGCTGCTGGTACGTCACGGCGATGCCCACCGCGCGGCTGAGCACCTCGCAGACCGTCTGGTCGTGCGGCGCCCGCGGCACCATGCCGCGGTCGCGCCACTTGTACGGCGCGGTCTTGCTGATCGCCAGCGCCTGCGGCAGCAGCAGGTTGACCTCGCGAGCCAGTCGCTCGGGGCTCCAGGCGAGCTGGTGCAGTATCCGGGCCAGCTCTTCGTTCCGCTTCCGTTCCAGGTCGGCCATGGCCCGACGGTAGCGCTCCGCCCCCGGGCCGCGCGACGGTCCCCGGGAGACCGCCGACGACTGCCGGGCGACACGCCGAACAGTCACTCCAAGTAGTTGCCCGCCGCCGAACGGTCCAGCGAAATCACCAGGTCAGTGGCGTGACCTCGACGAGGACGTAACTCCAGATGGTCACGCAGCGTAGGACAGTCCGGAAATCCCGATGTGTCCTTTCCCGGAAGCGGTGACCTCTCGTGCAGTCAGCTGCCCTGTTCTCTCCCTCTGGCTCCGCCCCGGCCACAGCGCCGCCGCGACGGTCGCTGGGCCGGCGGATCGGCCGCCGGCGCGGCCTGGTGGCCGCGGCCGTGGTGCTGAACCAGCTGGCCTACGGGTCGGTGTACTCCTGGAGCATCCTCTCCGCGGGACTGCAGTCCCCGACCAGCAGCTTCGCGCTGGGCCGCGACGAGGCGGGCCTGCCATTCGCCGCCGCGCACGCGCTGGTCTTCCTCGGCACCGTGCTCGGCGGACTGCTGATGAGCCGTCGGCCACCGCGCGGCATCGCCCTGCTGGCCGGCGTGCTCTACGCGGGCGGCTTCCTGCTGGCCGGCTGCGCGCAGGGGCGCGGCGACTTCTGGCTGGTGCTGCTCGGCTACGGCGTGATCAGCGGGGTCGGCCTGGGCCTGGGCTACATCGTGCCGACCACCCTGCTGCAGCGCTGGTTCCCCTCGCACCGGGCGCTGGCCGCCGCGATCGCCACCGGTGGGTTCGGCCTGGGCTCGGTGCTCAGCGCGCCGCTGACCCGGCTGCTGGTCACCCACTTCGCCGCCAACCCCGCCCGGGTGCTGCTGGTCCTCGGCGGGCTCTTCCTGGTCACCACGCTGACCGGCGCCGCGTTCTTCCACAACCCGCCGCGGCCGGCGGTGGTGCCGGCCCAGAGCGGCGCCCGCGGCTACCGGCCGGCCCAGGCGCTGCGCACCCGTCAGTGGTACCTGCTGACCCTGGTGCTCTTCTTCAACACCGCCGCCGGGATCAGCATGCTCTCGGTCGTCGCCCCGGCGGCCGGCAGCCTGACGGGCCTGAGCCCGACCGCGGCCGCCGCGCTGACCGGCGCGCTCGGCGTCTTCAACACCGTCGGCCGCCCGCTCTGGGGCTGGCTCTCGGGGCGGACCGGTCTGATGAACGCCTTCGTGCTGATGCTCGCCTCGCAGGGGCTCTGCCTGATCGCGCTCTCCCAGGTGGCCTCGCCCGCGCTCTTCCTGCCGCTGGCGGCGCTGGTCTGCCTCTCCTTCGGCGGCGGCTTCGCCACCATGCCCGCGGCCGCCTCGGAGTTCTTCGGCCTGGCGCACGCGGGCGCGGTCTACGGCCTGATGCTGATCGGCTGGAGCCTGGCCGGGATCGCCGGGCCGCTGCTGGTCTCCCAGCTGGCCGCGCACTCCAGCTACGGGACGGCGTTCCTGGTGCTCGGCGCGATCACCGTGGTGGCGGCCGTCCTGCCGCAGCTGACCCGCGCCCCGAAGGCGCCGCGCCCGTCGGTCTGACCCACCGGCAGCACGGGCGCCCACCGCACCGGCGGCCGGCCCGCACCGAGGGCGCCGGCCGCACCGAGCCCGGAACGCCCAGAGGCCGCCTCCCGATACGGGAGACGGCCTCTGTCACTGTGGAGCTACGGGGAATTGAACCCCGGACCTCTTGCATGCCATGCAAGCGCTCTACCAACTGAGCTACAGCCCCAAGATGCATTTTTTTGCCGCCCCCGGTTTCCCGCGGCGACATGTCTTACTTTACACGGTCTGCAGGGTGCTTCACGAATCCGTTCCCGGCGCCGCCCCGCACGGGCGGCACCGGGATCCCCACGGACCCTCCCGCCGGGCTCAGCCGGCCGACCCCGCGGGCCGGGTCCGGGCCGCGGACAGCGCCGCCAGCGCCGCGCTGGCCGCGAGCAGCGCGCAGGTCACCTCCAGCGCGTGGCCCGAGAGCGCCGCGCGGGCCGGGTAGTCCACCGAGCTGAGGAAGACCGTGCCCAGCAGCGCCACCCCGACCACCTGGCCGAGCTGGATCACGGTCACCAGCGCACCGCTGGCATCGGCCGCGTCCTGCTGGGCGACCCGGCCCAGCGCCCGGGCGAAGACCGGGCTGTAGGCGCAGCCGGAGCACAGGCCCAGCGCGAGCAGCAGCAGCTCGCCGCCGAGCCCGAGCTGGTCGCCGGAGCCCAGCAGCAGACCCAGGGCCAGGTAGCCGGGCACCACCGCCAGCAGCGCGAGCACCGGCAGCGGCGGGTGCAGCCGTGCGGGCAGCCGGTGCCAGTGCAGGCCGGAGAGCCCGAAGCCGACCGCGATCGGGCCGAAGGTCAGACCGGCCCGCAGCGCACTGTCGCCCAGGCCCGCCTGCAGGTGCAGGGCGAAGGCGAACATGAAGCCGGAGAAGCCGAACATGATCAGGAAGATCGTCACCGCGGCCGGCAGCAGCCCGGGTGCGCGCAGCACCCGGCCGTGGATCAACGGCTGGCCGCCACGGGCCGCGATCCGGCGCTCGACCAGCACGAACAGGGCCAGCGCCAGCGCCGAGCCGGCCAGCATCAGCCACCCCCAGAGCGGCCAGTGCAGCTCGTGGCCGAGCACCAGCGGGACCACCAGCAGGCCGATCGCGGCGGCCAGCACCAGCAGGCCCGCGACGTCGAAGCGGCGCTCGCGGTCCACCGACAGCCGCGGCAGCAGCCGGTGGCCGGCCGCCAGCAGGACCAGGCCGATCGGCACGTTGACCAGGAAGACCGGCCGCCAGCCGGAGCCGAAGAGGTCCGCGCTGACCAGCACGCCACCCAGCACCTGCCCGGCCACGCTGCCGCCGGCCAGCACCGCCGTGTAGACGCCCAGCGCGCGGGAGCGGGCGGTGCCGGTGAAGGTGCGCTGGATCAGGCTCATCACCTGAGGCACCATCAGCGCCGCGCCCAGTCCCTGCAGCAGCCGGAAGGCGATCAGGCTCGCGGTGTCCGGGGCCAGGCCGCAGGCCAGCGAGGCGGCGGTGAAGCCGGCCAGGCCGAGTTGGAAGAGCCGGCGGTGGCCGAACCGCGCACCGAGCCGGGCGCCGGTGATCAGCAGCACCGCGTAGGCGATCGTGTAGCCGGCGATGACCAGTTGCAGCGCGGCGCCCGAGGCGTGCAGGTCGACCCGGATGGTGGGGACCGCCACGTTGACGATCGAGACGTCCAGCACGGCCATGAACTGGCCGGTCAGGATGAGCAGCAGGAGCAGCCCGGGGCGCGCGGGCGCGGCGGGGGCTTCGAACGGGCGTGCGGCGGCGGGGGGTTCGGTGGGCGTGGCTGGGCCGGCCGACGACGGCCGGCGGGTCGAGAGGTCCGTCATGTGCCCAGCCTGCGGGCTCGCGGATACTGGTGGTTAGAGCCTGCTGATCCTGGTACCGCGAGCACCCGGCAGCGGCCCGACCGCTCAGTCACGCCAGGGGGATGACCGTGCCACAGACGCCGACCGCTCCACCGACCCACCCCGCTCCACCGACCACCGCGCCCGCCACCGCGCCCACCGCCGCACCCGCCACGACGCCCACCACCGCAGTCGCACCCGCAGCCACCACCGCCCAGGCCCGCCGCACCGAGCTGGCGGCCTTCCTCAAGGCCTGCCGGGCCCGGGTCACCCCGCAGGACGTCGGCCTGCCACCCGGACCGCGCCGCCGCACGCCGGGGCTGCGCCGCGAGGAGGTCGCGCAGCTCGCCGGGGTCGGGGTCACCTGGTACACCTGGCTCGAGCAGGGCCGGCCGATCAACGCGAGCGAGCAGGTGATGACGGCCGTCGCCCGCGCCCTGCTGCTGGACACCGTCGAGCACGGTCACCTGCTGCGGCTGGCCGGCCTTCAGGTCGCCCTCGAACCGCTGCTCTGCCCCACCGTCGACCCGGCGATGCGGGTGATCCTGGACGGCCTGACGCCGATGCCCGCCGCGATCTGCAACAGCCGCTACGACGTGCTGGCCTCCAACCCGGCCTACGACGCGCTCTTCCCGGGCGTCATCCGGGGCAGCGCGCCCGACGGGCGGCGCAACTCAATGTGGTGCGCCTTCACGGTGCCCGACTGCTGCAACCCCTTCCTCAACCGCGAGCAGGAGTTCCCGCGGATGGTCGGGGTGCTGCGGGCGTCCTACGGCCGGCACGTGGGCGAGCCGCTCTGGGAGGCGTACATCCGGGACCTGAGCCGGGCCAGCCCGCGTTTCCGGGAGCTCTGGGACCGCCAGCGGGTGGCACCGGCCACCACCGTGCTCAAGGTCTTCCGGCACGCGGGGGTCGGCGAGATCCGGGTGAACGCCTCGTACCTGACCATGCCGGGCGCCCCCGAGCTCTACATGGTCGTCTACACGCCGCGCACCGCGCGGGACCGCGAACACCTGGAGTGGGTCACCGCGCACCCGCGGGCCGCGGTCACCGACCACGAGCACGACTGACCGGGCACCCCCGGCGTCGGCCGGGAACGTCGAAGGCCGGCACCCCCTGGGGGGGTGCCGGCCTCGACCGTCCTGTGGAGCTACGGGGAATTGAACCCCGGACCTCTTGCATGCCATGCAAGCGCTCTACCAACTGAGCTACAGCCCCGCGACACACGCCGTCCTGACGGACCTCGGGTGCGGAGTGGAGCTACGGGGAATTGAACCCCGGACCTCTTGCATGCCATGCAAGCGCTCTACCAACTGAGCTACAGCCCCGCGACACACGCCGTCCTGACGGACCTCGGGTGCGGAGTGGAGCTACGGGGAATTGAACCCCGGACCTCTTGCATGCCATGCAAGCGCTCTACCAACTGAGCTACAGCCCCGCACTCGGAGGATCTCCCGCCGCCCTCGCGGGCCGCGTTCTTTCCTGCGAACGAGGAAGACTCTAGCTGGTCAGGCCCGGAACTACGAAATCCCGGCCGCGCGGACGAGCGGCCGGCCCGCCGCGTGCGGATCGCCTCCGCACGCGGATCGCCCGCGCGGATCAGGTGTCGTCGCCGATCACCGGCACCGGCAGCGTGCCCGCGTTGTGCTCCAGCAGCCGCCAGCCGCGTGCTCCGCGGCCGAGCACCGACCAGCAGCAGTTGGAGAGCCCGCCGAAGCACTCCCACTGGACGGGGTCCAGGTCGAGCAGCCGGCCGAGCATGGTCCGGATGGTGCCGCCGTGGCTGACCACCACCAGGGTGCCGTTCTCGGGCAGCTTCTCGACGGCCTCCAGCACCACCGGCACGGACCGGTCGGCGACCTCGGAGCTCAGCTCGCCGCCGCCGCGGCGCACCGCCTCACCGCGCCCGAACGCCGCGTAGTCCTCGGGGTACTGCGCGCGGATCTCGTCGTGCGTCAGGCCCTGCCAGGTCCCCGCGTAGGTCTCCCGCAGGCCCTCGTGGTGCTGCACGTCCAGGCCGGTCAACCGGGACAGCTCGGCGGCGGTGTCGGCCGCCCGCTGCAGGTCCGAGGAGATCAGCAGGTCCGGCTGCAGGCCGGCCAGCAGGCGCGAGGCCCGCCGGGCCTGCTCGACGCCGGCCTCGGTCAGCGCGATGTCCGTGCTGCCCTGGAACCGGGACTCCAGGTTCCAGGAGGTCTGGCCGTGCCGCCAGAAGACGATCCGCGGTCCCCCCGCTCGGCTGCTCAGCTGAAGTCCTCGATGAAGCCGACCGCGTTGCCGGCCTCGTCGGAGGCGGCCTCCTCGGGGCGGTTGCGGGTGGCCATGGCGTCCGCCGGCAGCGGCAGCTCGGGGCAGTCCTTCCAGAGCCGGTCCAGGGAGTAGAAGGAGCGCTCCTCGGAGTGCTGGACGTGCACGACGATGTCCAGGTAGTCCAGCAGGATCCAGCGGCCCTCGCGCTCGCCTTCGCGGCGCACCGGCTTGACGTCGAGCTGCTCGCGCAGCTGCTCCTCGATCGCCTCGGCGATGGCCTTCACCTGGCGGTCGTTGGCCGCCGAGGCGATCAGGAACGCGTCGGTGATCGACAGCACGTCGCTGACGTCGAAGGCGATCAGGTTGTGCGCCAGCTTGTCGGCCGCGGCCTGGGCGGCGACGTTGATCAGGTCCTGCGAGTGTTCTGTAGCGGTCACGGTGTTCTTCCGGCTCGGTGACATCGGTTCCCATCCAGGATCTCACGCCACCGGGCGCCCCCCGGCCGGAGTTTCCCGACCCGGGGGCGCCCGGCCCGCACCGCCCGTCCGGCCCGCGCCGCCGCCGTGCCCGCGCCGCTACGGCGCCTTGGGCACCTGGTAGTCCTTGCCCAGCACCAGCACGAGGTCGGCGGTCTGCGCGTCCGTGACCTTCTTCACCACGCCGTCCGGCAGCCCGAGGCTGGCGGCCAGCGACTTCGCGGCGGCCAGCCGGCCGTCGTCGGTGTAGCGGATCTCGGTGGTCGCCTGGGCCGGGCCCTTGCTGGTGGAGACGTAGTTGAGGCCGCTGTTGATCACCTGGACCTGCGCGGCGGTGGCCGCCGCGTCGTTCCCGCTGCCGTCCAGGATGCCGACCCGGGCCGGCGCCCCGGTGGCGGCCGCCAGGTGCACGGTGCTGCCGAGCACGTCCTTGACCAGCGGACCGGCCTTGGCCTCGTCCAGCGTGCCGTCCGCCTTGAGGGGCAGCTCGCTGGTGCCGAAGTGGCCGTCCTTGACCTGCTGGGCGAGTTCGGCGAGCAGACCGGCCAGCGCCTTCTCGGGCAGCGAGGGGTCCAGCACGGCGTTCATCCGGTGCACGTCGTCGGTCGCGTCGGCCAGCGCGGTGGGCATGGTGGCGACCACCGCGCCCAGCACCGCGCCGAACCGCTTGAGCTGGGCCTCGCGGCTCTCGCCGGGCGCCTGGTAGGTGGCGTAGGCCACCGCGGCCTGGCCGGAGAGGGTGCGCTGGCTGCCCTTCTCGACCAGCGCCTTGCCGTCCGGGCCGGTGATCTGCGCGTCGGTGTCGACCTTGACCCCGCCCAACTGGGCGACCAGCAGTTGCAGGTAGGGGGTGTCCAGGCGCCAGGTGCCGGCCACCGGGGCGCCCAGCATGGTGGCCAGCGCGTCGCGGGTGGCGGCCGGGCCGATCGAGTCCATCGACTGGCCCAGCGGGGTGGTCGGCGAGTCACCGGAGGACGGCAACAGCAGGCCGTCCGGCAGCAGCAGGATCGAGCCCTTGCGCCCGGGGGCGTCGTTGACCAGCAGCGCGGTGCTGACCTTGCCCTGCAGGTCGCGCAGGTGGACCACCACCACGCTGCGCGGACCGGCCGCCGCGGCGGCGCTCTGCGAGCTGCCCAGCTTGCCGGTGAAGTAGAGGTAGCCCGTGGTGGCACCGGCCGCCACGACCAGCGCCACGGCCGCCCCGAGCAGCCGGGTGCGCAGCTTGCGGCGGCGCTCGTCGCGCCGCTCGGTGCGCGACTCGGCGAACTTCAGCCAGTCGATGACGTCCTCGGACTCCTCCGCCTCCTCGTCGACGAAGGTGAACTCGCCGGTCTGGTAGGAGTCCTGACCCGCCGAGCGGGCGCCCTTGGCGGCCGGCCGGCTGCCGCCGACCTGCTCCGAGGGCTCGGCGGGCGCGCTCGCCCGGCCGGTCGCGCCGGTGGCGGGCTCGGCCGGGCGGCGGGTCCGCGGCGGTGCG